>NZ_JBWKQB010000015.1:0-144969 GCF_059418545.1 Pseudomonas sp. GW821-FHT07G10
CCGGCCTGCCGATCGCCAACGCCTCGCTGCTCGATGAAGCCACCGCCGCTGCCGAAGCCATGACCTTCTGCAAACGCTTGAGCAAGAACAAAGGCAGCCACGCCTTCTTCGCTTCCCGCCACTGCCACCCGCAGACCCTCGACGTCTTGCGCACCCGTGCCGAGCCACTGGGCATCGAGGTGGTGGTCGGCGACGAACGCGAGCTGACCGATGTCAGCGCGTTCTTCGGCGCCCTGCTGCAATACCCGGCCAGCAACGGCGACCTGTTCGACTACCGCGAGCTGACCGAACGCTTCCACGCCGCCAACGCCCTGGTCGCGCTGGCCGCTGACCTGCTGGCCCTGACCGTACTGACCCCGCCGGGCGAATTCGGCGCCGACGTGGCCATCGGCAGCGCCCAACGCTTCGGCGTGCCGCTGGGCTTCGGTGGCCCGCACGCCGCCTACTTCTCCACCCGCGATGCGTTCAAGCGCGACATGCCGGGCCGTCTGGTCGGCGTGTCCGTAGACCGTTTCGGCAAGCCGGCCCTGCGCCTGGCCATGCAGACCCGCGAGCAACACATCCGCCGCGAGAAAGCCACCAGCAACATCTGCACCGCGCAGGTGCTGCTGGCCAACATCGCCAGCATGTACGCCGTCTACCATGGCCCCAAAGGCCTGACACAGATCGCCCAGCGCATCCATCAGCTGACCGCGATCCTCGCCCAAGGCTTGAGCGATCTGGGCCTGAACGTCGAGCAGGAACACTTCTTCGACACCCTGACCCTGGCCACCGGCGCCAACACCGCCGCCCTGCACGACCAGGCCCGCGCCCAGCGCATCAACCTGCGGGTGGTCGATGGCGAACGTCTGGGTCTGTCGCTGGACGAAACCACCAGCCAGGCGGACATCGAAACCCTGTGGCGCGTGCTGGCCGACGGTAAGGCCCTGCCGAACTTCGCCGCCCTCGCCGCCTCGGTCGAAAGCCGCATCCCGGCGGCACTGGTGCGCCAATCGCCGATCCTCAGCCACCCGGTGTTCAACCGTTATCACTCGGAAACCGAGCTGATGCGCTACCTGCGCAAACTCGCCGACAAGGACCTGGCCCTGGATCGCACCATGATCCCGCTGGGCTCGTGCACCATGAAACTCAACGCCGCCAGCGAAATGATCCCGGTGACCTGGGCCGAATTCGGTGCCCTGCACCCGTTCGCCCCGGCCGAGCAGAGCGCCGGTTATCAGCAGCTGACCGATGAACTGGAAGCGATGCTCTGCGCCGCCACCGGTTACGACGCCATCTCCCTGCAACCCAACGCCGGTTCCCAGGGCGAGTACGCCGGCCTGCTGGCGATCCGCGCGTATCACCAGAGCCGTGGCGAAGACCGTCGCGACATCTGCCTGATCCCCTCGTCGGCCCACGGCACCAACCCGGCGACCGCCAACATGGCCGGCATGCGCGTGGTGGTCACCGCGTGCGATGCCCGCGGCAACGTCGACCTCGAAGACCTGCGCGCCAAGGCCATCGAGCACCGCGAACACCTCGCCGCGCTGATGATCACCTACCCCTCGACCCACGGCGTGTTCGAAGAAGGCATCCGCGAAATCTGCGGGATCATCCATGACCACGGCGGCCAGGTGTACATCGACGGCGCCAACATGAACGCCATGGTCGGTCTCTGCGCACCGGGCAAGTTCGGCGGCGACGTGTCCCACCTGAACCTGCACAAGACTTTCTGCATCCCCCACGGCGGTGGCGGCCCGGGTGTCGGCCCGATTGGCGTGAAATCGCACCTGACGCCGTTCCTGCCGGGTCACGGCACGATGGAACGCAAGGAAGGCGCGGTCTGCGCGGCACCGTTCGGCAGCGCGAGCATTCTGCCGATCACCTGGATGTACATTCGGATGATGGGTGGCGCGGGCCTCAAGCGTGCCTCGCAGCTGGCGATCCTCAATGCCAACTACATTTCCCGGCGCCTCGAAGAGCACTACCCGGTGCTGTACACCGGCAGCAACGGCCTGGTGGCCCACGAATGCATCCTCGATCTGCGCCCATTGAAAGACAGCAGCGGCATCAGCGTCGATGACGTCGCCAAACGCCTGATCGACTTCGGCTTCCACGCCCCGACCATGTCCTTCCCGGTGGCCGGCACCTTGATGATCGAGCCGACCGAAAGCGAAGCCAAGGAAGAACTGGACCGCTTCTGCGACGCCATGATCCGCATCCGCGAAGAAATCCGCGCGGTGGAAAACGGCACCCTGGACCAGGACGACAACCCGTTGAAAAACGCCCCGCACACCGCGGCGGAAATCGTTGGCGAGTGGACGCATCCGTACAGCCGTGAACAGGCGGTGTACCCGGTTGCATCGTTGATCGAGGGCAAGTACTGGCCACCGGTCGGTCGGGTCGACAACGTGTTCGGCGATCGCAACCTGATCTGCGCCTGCCCGTCGATTGCGGACTACCAAGACGCATAAAAACAACGCATTGCCCTGTAGGAGCGAGCTTGCTCGCGATGGTCGCTAACGATAACGCGGGCTTCCTGACGAAACGCGTCAGCTTCAAGTCCATCGCGAGCAAGCTCGCTCCTACAGGTGCACGTCAGCCCCCCAGAGAACAACAGAGGATTTCACTATGTTCAGCAAGCACGACCAGATCAAAGGCTACGACGACGAACTGCTGGCAGCGATGAATGCCGAAGATGCACGGCAAGAGCACCACATCGAGTTGATCGCCTCGGAAAACTACACCAGCCAACGGGTGATGGAGGCGCAAGGCAGTGGCCTGACCAACAAGTACGCCGAAGGCTATCCAGGCAAGCGCTATTACGGCGGCTGCGACCACGTCGACGTGGTCGAGCAACTGGCCATTGATCGAGCCAAACAGTTGTTCGGCGCCGATTACGCCAACGTCCAGCCGCACTCCGGCAGCCAGGCCAACGCAGCGGTCTATCTGGCCCTGCTGCAAGCCGGTGACACCGTGCTGGGCATGAGCCTGGCCCACGGCGGCCACCTGACCCACGGCGCCAAAGTCAGCTTTTCCGGAAAACTGTATAACGCGGTGCAGTACGGCATCGACACCACGACCGGGCTGATCGATTACGACGAAGTCGAGCGCCTGGCCGTCGAGCACAAACCGAAGATGATCATTGCCGGCTTCTCCGCCTACTCGAAAACCCTGGATTTCCCACGCTTCCGTCAGATCGCCGACAAGGTTGGCGCTTACCTGTTCGTCGACATGGCTCACGTCGCCGGTCTGGTTGCAGCCGGTCTGTACCCGAACCCGCTGCCATACGCCGACGTGGTCACCACCACCACTCACAAAACCCTGCGCGGTCCACGTGGCGGACTGATCCTGGCCAAGGCCAATCCGGAACTGGAGAAAAAGCTCAACGCCGCGGTATTCCCCGGAGGGCAAGGCGGCCCGCTGATGCATGTGATCGCCGCCAAGGCCGTGTGCTTTAAAGAAGCGCTGGAACCAGGCTTCAAGACCTATCAGGCACAAGTGATCCGCAACGCCCAGGCGATGGCTGAAGTCTTTATCCAGCGTGGCTACGATGTAGTGTCCGGCGGCACCGACAACCACTTGTTCCTGGTCAGCCTGATTCGTCGGGGCCTGACCGGCAAAGACGCCGACGCCGCCCTCGGTCGTGCAGGTATCACCGTCAACAAGAATGCCGTACCGAACGACCCACAATCGCCGTTCGTGACATCAGGCCTGCGCATTGGCACGCCAGCGATCACCAGCCGTGGTTTCAAGGAAGCTCAGAGCATTGAGCTGGCTGGCTGGATTTGCGACATCCTCGATCATCTCGGCGATGCCGATGTCGAGGCCCATATCGCCAGACAGGCCGCCGCCATGTGCAGTGATTTCCCTGTTTACCGCGACTGATTCGCCTCGCGCTACAAGGTGATCAGGAGCGAGCTTGCTCGCTCTTGCGGATCGTACTTTTCAGTTTGGAGTTTGTTGCATGACCACCGAAACCCTCGCGAAAACATCCTTGCACGCACTGCACCTTGAACTTGGCGCCCGCATGGTGCCGTTCGCAGGCTACCAAATGCCGGTGCAATACCCCTTGGGCGTTATGAAAGAACATCAGCACACCCGCGAACAGGCTGGCCTGTTCGATGTTTCACACATGGGCCAGATCCGACTTCACGGTGCCGGTGCGGCCAAGGCCCTGGAGGCGCTGGTGCCAGTGGATATCATCGATCTACCAGTAGGCATGCAACGGTATGCGCTGTTCACCAATGAAGAGGGTGGCATCCTTGATGACCTGATGGTGGCCAATGCCGGGGATCATTTGTTTCTGGTGGTCAACGCCGCCTGCAAGGACCAGGATCTGGCTCATTTGACCCAGCACCTGGGAGGGCACTGCGAGGTTGAATCGCTATTCGACAGCCGCGCCTTGCTCGCTCTCCAGGGGCCGCGTGCGGCCGAGGTCTTGGGTCGTCTGGCACCCGAGGTGAAGGCCATGACGTTCATGCAGTTCGCTCGCGTGTGCTTGCTCGGGGTCGATTGTTATGTCAGCCGTTCCGGCTACACCGGCGAGGATGGTTACGAAATTTCTGTTCCTGTGGAGCAGGCGATGGTCCTGGCCCGCTCGCTGTTGGCCGAGCCAGAGGTCAAGGCCATCGGCCTGGGAGCCCGCGACTCGTTGCGCCTGGAAGCCGGTCTTTGCCTGTACGGGCACGATATGGAACAGCGTACTACGCCGATTGAAGCCAGCCTGGCCTGGGCCATTTCCAAGTCTCGCCGGGCAGACGGTGTACGTGCCGGTGGCTTCCCGGGCGCCGAGCAAATCCTGGCTCAGCAGCGTGATGGAGTCGTCAGCAAGCGCGTCGGCCTGCTACCCAAGGAGCGTACGCCGGTGCGTGAAGGCACGCAGATCGTCAATGCGAATCAGCAAGTGATCGGTCGGGTCACCAGCGGCGGCTTCGGTCCCAGTCTGGGCGGGCCTCTCGCCATGGGGTATGTGGAGAATGCATACAGCCAGCAGGAGACTGAGGTGTACGCCCTGGTGCGAGGCAAGGTCGTGCCTATGCAAGTGGTCAGAACACCATTCATTGAGCAGCGTTACTACCGTGGTTGAACAGGTGCGCGCTCCATAGCAGAGCGCGACCTTTTGGAGCAGGGATATGACACAAATCCAGATAAGCGACAGGCGCCCCCAACCACTACAGCCCGGCGTAAAACTGCGCGGTGCCGATAAAGTGGCACGCATTCCGGTAAAAATTCTCCCCACTGAAGAGGTCCCGCGCAAACCCGATTGGATACGCGTACCGCTATCGACGTCACCCGAGGTGGCGCGGATCAAGGCGTTGCTGCGCAAGCACAAGCTGCACAGTGTCTGCGAGGAAGCTTCCTGTCCAAACCTGGGTGAGTGCTTTTCCGGCGGCACCGCGACCTTCATGATCATGGGCGATATCTGCACTCGCCGTTGCCCTTTTTGCGACGTCGGTCACGGTCGACCCAAGCCATTGGACGCAGAGGAGCCCGGCAATCTGGCGACCGCCATTGCCGATCTGCGTCTGAACTATGTGGTGATCACTTCGGTAGACCGCGATGACCTGCGCGACGGCGGTGCCCAGCACTTTGCTGACTGTCTACGTGAGATTCGCAAGTTGTCGCCGGACGTCATGCTGGAAACCCTGGTCCCGGATTATCGCGGGCGCATGGATGTGGCTCTGGCGATCACCGAGCAGGAGCCACCCGACGTGTTCAACCATAACCTGGAAACGGTGCCGCGCCTGTACAAGGCTGCGCGCCCGGGCTCGGATTTCCAGTGGTCGCTGGCGTTGCTGCAGAACTTCAAAGAGCGCGTACCCAAGGTGCCGACCAAGTCCGGCCTGATGCTCGGGTTGGGCGAAACGGACGACGAGGTGATCGAGGTGATGCAGCGTATGCGCGAACATCAGGTCGACATGCTGACACTCGGTCAGTACCTGCAACCCTCTCGCAGCCACTTGCCGGTGCAGCGCTTCGTGCATCCGGACACCTTCGCCTGGTTCGCCGAAATGGGGTTGGAGATGGGGTTCAAGAACGTCGCCTCCGGGCCATTGGTAAGATCGTCCTACCGTGCCGATCAGCAAGTACACGACAGCCGCAGTCGCTGACCTTGAGTGGGCTCGAATCTGAATGTCTTCAGCGGGCGCTGGCCAGTCATTGGGTTGTCGATTTGCTCATTTGCTTACTTCGGCAACTCAGATACAAGCATCTGTGATTGTGGATGTTAGGTATTTTTGGCCCGTTCTTATAATGCCCCACTCCCGCTCAGCGTCTAGACGACGCCAGCACATTCGGGTGGTTGCCAGGGAGCAGGCAAAAACAAGAATAATGTAGCCAGTATCGATAGGTAGACCATGAATAACTCTGTGAACGCGACCCCGGCTGGCCCAGGTGTCCAGCTCCCCCGACCCATAATCAATTATTGTCAACTTAATTGCTCAGTCCAAAATTCAACTGTTTACAGACATGGCGCACGTTGCGCGCATTGATGTGGGCAACTGAAAGTAAACCTGAATAAAATTTATTCCCGGCCGAAGATTTTTTCGGGACAACGAGATAAACGAACACAGAAAACAACACAAACCAAGTCGGGGGTAAACCGCCATAATTAGACCTGTTCGGACTTTCAATATCTGCATTCTGCTTAGCTGGATAATAAAAGCGACGCCCAAGTAACTAACTACTACTTGGCGTTATAACACCTTCTATAGCTATTAATCAGAGCCTGAAAAATGAACCTCTATGAAATAATCGGCTATGACCGTAACGGCACTGTCCGTGAGCTGGATACGGCGCTTAACAAAGCAACGCTCAATACCAGGGATGTCACTTTTTCGGCGCTTGGCTTCAATGCGCCAGGCTGGATCGCTGCCTCTTCGATGTCGATACTTTACTCAATATCAGGCCACCATGCGCCGCTGGCCATTTTGATTGCGTACTTCTTTCCGATGTTGGTGATGGCGTTCTGCATGATCTCGCTCACTCGACAGGCGCCGTCAGCAGGTGGAATTTTCACATTCACTACGCGATTTCTGCATCCCAGTATAGGGACGGTGCTCGGCTGGGCGTATGCGGTTGCATGCACTGCGGTGATGGCCATGTGCGCAATCATCGGTACTGAATACATACAGGCGCTGATCCCGGCAGTGGCTGGACTGCTGAGCGCTAAAGTGATCGGGACGAGCCTGATCCTGATCTTCCTGGTCATTTCCTGCAACGGAGTCAATGCCACAGCCAAAGTCGCCAGCGTCTTTCTGATTTTCGAAATCAGCGTTGTCGCTGGACTCGGGTTGCTGGGGCTGATCAATCCTCAGGTCAAAGACTTGTCGATCACCTCCATGTATTCATTGCAGGGCGCTGGTGGTTGGTCCGCGATTGGACCGGGTGTGCTGTTCGGCGTCTGGATGCTCGCCAACTTCGACTCAGCGATCAACTATATAGAAGAGTCGCGTATTCCGGTTCGGACGGTTCAACGCTCCATGCTGCTCGTGCTGACTTCAGCCTTTCTCATTTACAGCCTCGCGGCTATCGGCTGGCAGTTCGCGGTGCCGGTAGAGAAATTGGCGGCAATCATCGAAGACGGTAATGGTGGACCTATCGCTGCTGTCGCTAACGTCTACTTGCCACCCGCCATGGCCTGGATCGCATTGTTCGTGGTGATCACATCGGCCTGCGCCGGACTGCAAATTTCCTCTAGCGCGGCGGCTCGTACGCTCTACCGGATGAGTGAAGAAGGGCATCTGCCAGTAGCGTTGCGCTCAGTCAACAAAACGAAGTCCCCCTGGCTGGCCAGCGTCCTCGTTTCGGCCGTCGCCATCGCGCTGCTCTGGTGGAAACCGCTGGATAAGATCTCGTGGTACTACGACGTAGTGACCATCACGCTGGTCATGTCCTACATGGCCGCTATCGCGGCGTTCATTGCGATGAGCTGGCGCCGTCACAGTTTCGGTATGTGGCTGGCACTGTCGATCCCGGCGTCTCTGGCAATCCTTGTGCTGGGATACATTGGCTATACCGCTGGGGCAAATCCGGTTTCTCCGGAAGACATGTACACCGCCTGGTACTTGGGAGTGCTGACAATAGTGTCCGGGGTAATAATCCTGGTATGGCGCTCGTATATCTCCAAGCGAACTGTGCTTTCTAAAGTCTCCGTTCAATCATGATGCCGAGGGTAAGGCAGAACTTCACGATGAAGGCCTGCTTTAGCCGAATCTATTACCGAGCCTGAATATCACTCTAATTAAAACTATAGGTGAAACTATGAAGCGCGTTGTCGTTATCACTGGGGCTGGAAAGGGTATTGGGCTGGCGACCGCCAGGCGCTTTGCTGCCAATGGCGATCATTTGGTACTGAACTACTTCGACTGCAGCGATGAACTGGAAGCGGTGATAGGTCTCGCCGAAGAAAACGGTGGCGATGGCATCACAGTTCAAGCGGATGTCAGTGATCCTGAAGCGGCAGCCGGAATCATCCGGGAGGCAGAGCGTCGCTACGGGCGGGTCGACATCCTTGTCAATAATGCCGGGCGGCTGGTTTCTGCCACCGTTGCACAGACGACCTGGGCTCAGTGGGAGCAGATGATCAGCACCAATCTCGGGGGGACGTGGGCCTGTATGCAGGCCGTATTGCCAGGCATGCTGGCTCGCGGTCAAGGGCGGATCATCAATATCAGCTCCGAGTTGGGGCTGATTGGATTTGCGACCTACGCGGCGTACTGCGCCTCCAAGGGTGGGGTGATCGCGCTGACAAAAGCGGTTGCAAAGGAGGTTGCCTCGTCAGGTGTCCTGGTGAACACGGTGGCACCGGGCCCGATCGAGACGGACATGCTGATCAAGGACACCATCGAATACAACGATGAGACGCGCGAGGCGATTCCATTGAAGCGCTTCGGCAAGCCGGATGAGATTGCGGCCATGGTCGAAGCCCTGGCCGGCCCCGCGGGAGATTACATGGTTGGCCAGGTAATCAGCCCTAATGGCGGAACCGCAATCTGATTGGCTGGTTGAACTTGAGTTTCAGTGAGCCCGGATTTCTCCATATTAAATAAGTGGCTCGAGCGTAATTATAATAAGAGGAATACAAAATGAGCGCTGTAATGATTACCGGTGGTCTGGGTTATGTGGGTCGATACCTAACCAAGAAGCTCAGTGAGCAAGGTGTTCACGTGGTGAGCTACAATCGTGACTACTCAGAGGCCAAGTCGGAATTCATGACTGCCGTACAGGGTGAGTTGTTCGATATTCCGAAAATTGTCAGGACCCTCCAGGAGTTTGGGGTTGATCGCGTCATTCATACAGCGGCCATGTCGCACCCTGACTTGTCCATAGAGCTCCCGATCACCACGGTGGCGGCCAATATCGATGGCACCATTCATTTACTTGAAGCCATGCGCATGGCAGGCGTTAAAAAGCTCGTCAATTTCTCTTCCGAGGCGGTCTATGGGCATGTCGAGGGCGTGGTTAATGAACAAGTGCCGGTCAACCCAACCACGCCTTACGGTGTAACCAAGCTGGCCACTGAACACTTTGGTCGGGTCTATAACGAACTCTATGGCATGGAAGTCATCTCGCTGAGAATTGCGGAAGTCTATGGCCCTGAAAATAAAATGCCACAAATTCTCAGGGATATACTTAAAGCCGTTCATCGTGGTGAAAAGTTCACACTGCCTTCCGGTGGCGACCATCGATTCCATTATATTCATGTGCAAGACGTTGTCCGTGCGGTACTGATAGCGACGGAAGCTAAAGACATCAAAGGCAGTGTGTTTAATATTGCGGGCGATCGTCCCTGGAGGCTGCATGAGGCAGTCGATATCATCAGGAAGCTGATGCCTGCTGCCCAGATCGAAATCGGTGGTGGTTACTGGCATCTGGATCGACAGGGAGAGTGGGATCTTAGTGCTGCGGAGCGGGAATTGGGGTATCGAGCGCAGTGGAGCCTTGAACAAGGCATAGCACATTATTCTGACTGGCTAATTGATCACGAATATTGATATCAGTTCTCGGCAGCTGTTACAGACGTATTTTTGGTAATTATTGCAGTCAGGAGCAAGCATGATTAACAACCCTATTATTTGGCCAAATGGCGCACGCTGTGCCGTAGCCTTTACCTTTGATATGGATGCAGACAGCATTCTGCATGTGGCACACCCCAAAGACTCAGCGACACGGGTTGCCAGTATTTCAATGCTGCAATACGGTCCTGATGTGGCGGTGCCAAGGATTCTGGAGACGTATCGACGTTTCCAGATCAAACAGACATTTTTTATCCCGGCCTGGTGCATCGAGCACTATCCCAAAGCCATTGAGGCGATTGTCGAAGGTGGTCACGAGATTGCCCATCATGGCTACATACATGAGCATCCAAACGAGCTGAGTCGAGACGAGGAAGCTTACTGGCTCGATCGCGGCTGCGACACCATCAAGCGCTTTACCGGCCAGGCACCGCGCGGATGGCGGGCACCGCTCTATAACATGTCAGAGCACTCTGCTGACCTGTTGATCGAGCGCGGCTTCAGTTATGACGCATCATTGATGGGAGATGATATTCCTTATCTGTTACGGACCTCTGCTGGCGAACTGGTGGAGCTGCCTTCAAGCTGGGCCCTGGATGACTGGCCTCAGTATATGCACAGTATCGACCTTGATTTTCAGATGCCGATTCAATCGCCTCAACGAGCAGTTGAGGTGTTCAAGGCCGAGTTTGATGCCGCGTGGGAATACGGAGGTCTGTTCATACCGGTTTGGCACCCGTTCCTTTCTGGTCGTCTGGCGCGGTGGCATGAGGTCACCAAACTGATCGACTATATGATGTCTAAAGGCGATGTTTGGTTCGCTCGTATGGACGAGATCGCGGCGCATGTTCAGAACAGCGTGGCGAGTGGCGCCTACACGCCACGGATTGATAACCTGCCTTACTATCGAGGGCCAGTGAAAGCCAATAAATAGTCTGCTCTGGTGGAAGGCTGATTGAGAGCGGCCATCTGTGGATGGCCGCTTTTTTACTGCTTGTAGTCATCAAACGGTATTGAATATGGACCGCGACCCAAGTATGAGTTTTACGATTTCGAAGGAATGATGGATGAACTCTTTCCTCCTGGCAGGGACCCCTCCCGCTGAAGCGCAAGTTCTGCCAGCAATCTGAACTCTTGCAGCAGACCGCGGACATAAGCGATCTGGTTGATTGCCCAACGCTCCTCCTCGGCCATCATCTGCTCCAGCGTAAAACCTTCGGGCAATGAGGTTTGACTCATCTCTCGGTAAGGAATAATGGGGTCTTCGCCCTCGTCCACTTGACGGAATGCGGGGGCGATATAGTGGTTTTCCTGCTCCAGGATAAAAGCGATGACCTGGGATCCATTCTCTCCGAGCATCAACAGCTCGAACAACATACGGGCATTGGGCAGGTCATCCTCGGCACTGCCCTGTAGCACGCCATAGTGACCGACTCCATTTTCCTCGGGAACGACACGCACACCTTTCATGTGCACTTGCCGGATATGCGAAGCCAGGGTTTTCAGCGCCGCTAACGGTTGTTCGGCGGCATTGATCATATTGCCGAAATCGAACAGCGCGTGCAGCCGTGGATGATTGATGCGCTCGAGCAGCGTGACAATCTCGCTACTTTTCAGCTCTTCATGCTGTTCAAAGTCAATGTAGAGGTCATACCGTTCGGCTTGTCTGGCGAGGTAGTGCAAGTCCGATTCGATGGTGTTTAAAACGTCGGAAAGCCGTCCTCCATAGCGCGAATAGACGCGGATGTTCTGCACCCCCATAACATGCGCCACCTCAACCACCCGATCCACGTCCGCCTTTTGGGTACTACTGATTTCCAGGTGGATGTCCAACCCCAGCGCCTCGGCCCTTTGGCTGACAATGCGCAGTTGATCGTCGCTCATCCACTGAAGACTGCGCTCTTCGCCATCCAGCAGATGAATGCTGATGCCGTCGAGTGCATGACGATAGGCGAAATCCAGCAGGTCAATCGGCCGGTATGTTCCATAGGTCAGCTTCATCAGCTGGGGGTAAGCATGGGCGAACAAGCGCATGCCATCGAGTCGTTCAAGCAGCTTGGTCGCCAGCGCCGGGGTTAGCTGAGGTACCGGCAGGCCTGCTGCTTTGTGGCGCAATAATGCATCGAAACGCAACTGGATCAACGGCATGCTACCCCTTGGGTCTGACCCATAACGCTGGGCTCATGTTGCGCCAACTGCCAGTCATACTGTCGCCATTGATGCTGGTCGGATACCTGTTTGAGCGCTGGCGCGGGGTTGACGACGCACGCGTGCTGGACCGCGTGCAATAGCGGCAAATCATTCACCGAGTCACTGTAGCCATAGCTGCCCTGCAAGCTGTTGCCATGGTCCTGCAGCCACGCCTGCAAGCGCTCTACCTTGCCTTCCCGAAAACTGAGCACCCCTTTAGTCGCACCGGTAAAGCTGCCTGCTACCTGTTCAAGCTCGATGGCGATCACCTCGCTCACGCCCAGCATGGCCGCGATACGGCGGACGATAAAGTCAGCCGTAGCCGAGATGATTAATAGCGTGTCTCCCTGTTGGCGATGCCACTCAATTTGCCGACGCGCGGCTGGAAATATGCGCGTGGAAATCATGCTGGAGACAAAGTCATCAGCCCATCGTTCCACTTCGCTGACGGCCACTCCAGACAACGGTTGGAGCGTAAAGTCCATGTACTGCGCCATGGATAGTTCGCCCAGATGATAGGCTTGCATCATCGCCTGCTCGGTGACCAGCATGTCGGCTGCTGCCACTCCGCGCTGCACCAGATAGCGCAGCCAGAGACTGGAGCTATCGCAATCGATAATGGTGTCGTCCATGTCAAAAATAGCCAAAATAGTCATGCAACCTCCTGCAGTTCTTCACGATTGAACAGCAGGTCGAGCCGCGCGCCTGCCGGCAGCAAGGATTGCGAACTGCGATTGAGCATATCGACCATCAACGAGCAGCCTTGCGCATCGACGTGGTAACGAATGACATTACCGAGCAGTTGATGGTGACGTACCGTGGCGCGGCACGGCGCGCCCAGATGTGGGCCATAGCTGCGGCCGGCTTGCGCCACATGGATCGCTTCCGGCCGGATTGCCAGTTGTCCTTGTATGTGCAGGCCAAGCAGTTGTTCCGCCTGGCTGGCATCCAGCAGGTTGTAGCTGCCCATGAAGCGCGCTACAAAACCATTGGCTGGACGGGTGTAGATGGTCTCCGCGCTCCCTTCCTGTACGATGCGACCGCCATCCATGACAATGATGCGGTCGGACAGCATCAGCGCTTCTTCCTGATCATGGGTCACGAAAATGGTCGTCAGTTTCAGCTGCGACTGGATCCGTCTGATCTCTTCCTGCAAGTTCTTGCGGATGCGCGCATCCAGTGCCGACAGTGGTTCATCCAGCAACAGGATGCGCGGCCGCACCACCAATGCCCGCGCCAGGGCGACACGCTGACGCTGGCCGCCGGAGAGCTGACTCACGAATTTATTCTCGTGCCCCTGCAATTCAACCAGACGTACCGCGTCGGTCACTCGTTGGAAGGTTTCATCGACACAGACGCCCTGCATTTTCAGGCCGAAGGCAATATTGCCCATCACCGTCAGATTCGGAAACAACGCATAACTCTGGAATACCATGCCTATGCCGCGTTTTTGCGGAGCAACATGGGTAATGTTATTTCCCGCCACATGAATCTGGCCGCTATCGACTTCAGTTAAACCGGCGACGCAGCGTAATAAGGTCGACTTGCCGCAGCCACTGGGGCCGAGCAGGGTCACCAGTTCGCCTTCCTTGATATTGAAATTGATGTCGTCAAACACGCGGGTCTTGCCCGAGCCTTTGCCGAAGTATTTCGACAAGTTGGATACTTCAAGATAATTCATCGCACAGTCCTATCGACTCAAGCGGGTGGCAATCCAGGTCACGCCCAGCGTAAATATGAAATAGCTCATCACCACGGCACTCATAAAATGGCCGCTGGTGGAGCGCACGGAATAGAGATAGACGTTCAAGGTTTCGTAACGGCTGCCAACCAGTATGTTGGCAAATACAAACTCGCCGAGCAGGAAGGAGAACGAGAGAAACAACGATGCCATCAGGCCCTTGCGGATATTGGGCAAGATCACCCGCAAAAAAGCCGCGGTAGTGCTTGCCCCTAGCAGATGCGCCGCATCCATCAGGTCACGCACGTTCAGCCCTTGCAGACCGTTGGCGAGTGCCCGGTACATGAACGGCAGGACAATCGTGAAATAGCACCCTATCAGTACCCACGGAGTACCGATCAGCGGTAACGGGCCGTCGGCATAAATCTGCAACAAGCCCACTGACGAGACCACAGGCGGCACCGCGAACTGGATCAAAATCAGGATGTTCATCCAACGATCCAAGTGTGGAAAATAATAGAACACAACAAATGCGGCAGGCACGATGACCACTGTGCTGAAAACCAATGTGCCCAGTGCAATCAACAGGGAGTGGCTAAATGCGGTCAAGAAGCGCGGCTCTTGCCACAACTTTAGATACCAGTCGAACGTCAGCCCCTCGGGTAATATCGTTGCACTCCAGTGCTGGGAAAATGAATAAATCAGGGTCGCCAGAACAGGGATACTGAGTAGAGCCATCAAGCCAAACAGCACCAACTGGTGATAACGGTTAGTGTGCATGGTAGCTTCTCTTCATTAAGAACTGGTTGACCATCGCCACGAACACCAGCATCGCCACCAGAAGCACGGACAGTGCTGCCGCCAGATTCGGTTCCAGAGAAATGTCCCCAGCTACCAGGCTGGAAATGCGGATGGTGACCAGGTTGTAGTTAGAGGTCATCAGTGCGTATGCACTGGCATACGCCCCCATGGCATTAGCCAACAACAAAATGAAAGTGCCGAATATCGCTGGCAGCAGCACCGGTAACGCAACCAGGCGCCAGTAACTGGCACGGCTGGCACCCAGCAAGGAGGCGGCCTCTTGCCAATCGTCTTGCAGCGCATCAAAGGCTGGATAGAGCAACAGTACCGCTAGTGGTATCTGGAAATAGCTGTAAATCAGCGTCAGCCCAGTCTGCGTGTATAGATTAAAGTCAGCCAGCCAACCCCATCGCCGCAAGAGCAATGTCACGGCGCCATTGGTTCCCATCACGATAATGAAGGCGAATGCCAATGACACCCCACTCAGATTGCTGGCCATATTGGTGAATGCCACCGTCATGTCGCGGACAACGCAATCCACCCGTTTCAACGAAGCGGCGGCCACCAGCGCGATGGCTAATCCAATCAGGCTGGAGCAGACGCAAACCCAAAGGCTGTTGCCAAAGGCCTGCCGGTAAAACGGCGAATGCAGGATCTCGCTGAAATTGGCCAGCGACCATGCGCCATCAACCTGCACGCTGTTGATCAGCAGCCATGCTGTCGGTGCCAGTGAAAACAGCACCAATACACATAACAAGGGCAGCAGGACCAACGCCGCCCGCCAGTGGCGAAAGCGCGGGTAATGCGGGGTGTCGATAGTCGCTGGGATTGCCAGCGGATTCGATGCAGATGTCATACAGCTAGCAATTCCGTATTACATGGTTTTTGATAAGTGAGCGCGAGATACGGCCGCAGCAAAACCTTAGTGCGACCATTGCCCTGCTCTCTGTTCTAATGCTCGCCTCTAAAAACCATAGCGAACGACTCAAGTCGCGCAGCAGGTTTTTAGAAGCGAACTAACGCGGGTGGAATTACTTGTTATAAATCATGACTTGTTCTTGCCACTGTCGTGGTATGGCCTTGGTGGTCGTCTCCCAAGCTGCAAAATCCTGGATCGGTTTGGCGTTACGATATTGCTCAGCCGACAGCATCTTGTCTGTTACATCCTTCGGCAGGACGACGTTGCTGCGAATCGGACGCGCATAACCACGCGCCAGGTTAATCTGGCCGGCATCGCTGAAGATGTATTCACGCGCCAGTTTGGCGGCGTTCGGATGCTGTGCGTATTTGTTGATGAGGGTTGAATAGCCAGCACTCACGCTACCGTCCACGGGAATGGATACCGTGAACTGGGATGGATCAATCTTGTCGCGGTAGCTTAATGATGTGAAGTCCCATAACAGCGCAACTTCCACCTCACCTTTTTCCATGTTGGCGATATTCGCATCGGTCATGGAAAGCCGCCCTTGTTTAGCCAGCTCGGCAAATAACTTATACGCAGGTTGCAGATTCTTTTCATTGCCGCCATTGGCAATCGCCGCTGCCAGCAGAGCGCTATTGGCCTGCGCCGAGACGCCCACTTCGCCTACGGTGACCTTATAGTTGCCTTTGAGCAAATCGCCCCAGGTCTTGGGCGGATCCTTGACCAGCTTGTTGTTGCTGATGAAGGAAATGGTCCCGCTGTAAGCCACCACCCAATGACCGTCTGCATCCTTGGCCCAAGCCGGAATATCGTCCCAGGTGGTCGGCTTGTAGGCCTGGGTAACGCCCTTTCTGACTGCAATCGGGCCGAAAGATTGGCCAACGTCGCCGATATCGCCTGACGCGTTTGATTTTTCAGCGTCGAATTTTGCGACTTCCTGTCCCGAACTCATGTCGGTGTCCTGATGTACCAGGCCGTATTTTTGCGTGATCTGGGCCCACGTATCTTTCCAGTTCGCCCAGTTATCCGGCATGCCCAAGCTATTGACCGCGCCTTCTTTTTTGGCGGCGGCGACTAAAACATCCAGGTCCGGCTGCGCGTACGCACTAGAAACTGCAATCGACAAGGCACTTGCAAGCAAACTCGTAATCAGCATTTTTTTCATGGGATAGCCGTGTGGTATAGACCAGATTGAGGCGGAAACTGGATGCTACCCATAAAAAATGACCGAAATGTGACAGTTGGGACGCGTTAAGCGCCTGATCGAGATGGAACAGGTGCTGCCCTGGAACGACCTGCTGGCGTTGATCGAGGCGCACTGAGGGCTGTCGTTGCAGCACATTCACGTGCCCGGCTCGACCAGGAACAAGGAAGGTAAACGCGATCCCAAGATGCACCTGAGCGCAAACGCGGACGAAGGTCGAGCACCCGCTTCGGGTGATCAAACGTCAGAGGGGTAGTGGGCGAGGTGTGCCCGAAGAGAGTCAGTTGAATGTCGTAAAGGTAATGAAATCATGAACTGGGATAATATCAGCGCTCTAAAATCATCCAGACCAACACCGTGACAGAAAAAATCACTACCCAAGCTGCCACCATCTATCACGCATTGGCAACGCAAATCATCAATGGCACGCTGGCGTCCGGTAGCAAGCTCCCTTCCGAGCGAGAGCTGAGCGACCTGTTTTCCACAACCCGCATCACGCTCAGAGAAGCCCTGCAAAGAATGGAGGCGGAAGGATCGATCTATCGGGAAAGCCGGCGCGGCTGGTTTGTTACCCCACCTCGACTGGTGTACAACCCCTTCACAAATTCGCTGTTCCACCAGATGGTCGAAAGTCAGGGGCGCAAGGCGCTCACACAGGTCATTTCGACGAGTACGGAATTGGCGAGCCCGGAGTTATGCCTGAAGTTGGCGCTGCCACCGTCAAGCATGCTGCACTGCATACGTCGCCTACGTTATGTCGATGGGCGCGTCGTCATGTTTGTAGAACATTATCTGAAACCAGAATTTGTCCCGGATATATTGAAGCTTGATCTGACTCAGTCGCTGACATCCATTTACCGAAAGCATTATGACATCCAATGCGGCCGCGCCACTTTTGATATCTACCCCACTGCGGCGCAGGCTAGCGTGGCGAATTATCTCAACCTGCCAGAAGGTAGCCCGCTGTTAATGATCATTCGCGTCAACTATGACCAACATGGACAAATTCTTGATTGCGATCGCGAGTTTTGGCGTCATGACGCAGTCCGAATTTCTATGGATAGCCAAACACTGCATTCTGACAAGATAGCTTAACCATCTTCATGGTTGAGCGGATGATACACGGCCTCTGCTGACTTCTCGCTCCGGCTAGCGCCGTCGCCCTTTCAGGCACAAGGCGAGATCTCCCCAGGTAAGAACGCAATCCTTCACCACACAACCGCCGGATTTACGCCGCCTGACCCTTGACCACAAGAGCTTCGCGATTTTGTGCCCGCTCGCCCTGGTCGGCTTCGCCTTGTATCCGGTTCTTGTCCATCGGCTCGCGGCTTCGATTCACGCTTCCTCCCCACACTCGGTCGCCCTCATGCAGTTGCGCTTCACTTCGTTCGCTGTGGTCAGCTTACGGCGGGACTTTCACCCACAAGATTGCGCCCATGCTGGGCGCACACAAAAACGCCACTCTATTGAGTGGCGTTTTTGTAAATCCTGGAGTGGGAAACGAGACTCGCATCTGGCGTCCGACCCATTGAAATATAAAGGTTTTTTAATATCCCCTCAGTGGGAATGGACTCATTTTTGGACTTGTTCGGAGGGCATGTCAAGAACGAGAAGAACATAAGTCCGAGTCGCGCTACCGAGTGCTTTCTACAGCCACGTGGAGAAGCAGCTATCAGGCCGTGGGTATCATTTTCCACAGGATTGCCGCGATGGTCGGAGGTGCGTCGATCAGATGTGTTCTCTCGCTTATCGTGGCGATTCAAAAACGACATCGCCCGATCGAACACCACTCCAAATATCGAACGCCGCAAAAGCGGCCTCGCCGTCGATGGACTCTTGATGAGCATGGTATCGGAGCTCCCCGCACCTAACTGACAGTCAATAACTGAAATCATGCCCCAACTCTTTCTGCATCCATTCCAGGAATCGTCTGACCCGAGGAAAGTTTGAGTGGGCCCTTGGGAAAACCAAATGGTGTGCAGTAATCGAAGCGCTCAGCTCCGGTGCTACCTCTACCAAAGCACCGCGTGCGAGATAATCCTGTGCCAGCAACGTGCTTTCCAAAGCAAAGCCAAGCCCGTGGCTGGCAGCCTCGAGCGTCATGTAAGACCGGTCGAAACTCAGAGAATACGGTTTTTCAGGACGTGACAAGCCATGTTGTGCAAACAACTGTGGCCATTTGATCAGCGTGGCTTCCGACAGGATCAGATTGCTGTCCAACAAATCCGCAACAACTCGGATGGGGCGCTTTTCCAATAGCTTCGGGGAAGCCATCACCGCAATCTTTTCATTGCGCATCGTCCGCACTTCGTAGCTGGGCCAATTGGGCATCCCATGGCGGATGTCGACATCGATCTTGTCTCGACTGAAGTGCAGTGATTCGTAGGAACACGAGAGGTTGAGCTGAATATCGGGATGGCTCTGGCGAAACTGCTCCAGACGCGGCATCAGCCATAACAGGCCAAAACTGGGCGACGAGTGCAATCGCAGACAATCAAGGCTGACATCACTGGCGGCGCGCTCGGTCGCCACGGCGAGACTGTGCAGGATGCCGGAAACCTCAGTGAGGTATTGCTCGCCGATCGGGGTCAGCGTCACGCCTCTGGCCGTTCTGAAAAATAACTGTCGACCGATCATCGCCTCCAGTTTGGCCAACTGGTGGCTGACCGCCGAGGGTGTCAGGTCGAGCAGCTCAGCCGCGCGCGCTACATTGCCAAAGCGGGCGGTCTGTTCAAAGGCCTGAATGGCTTTCAGGGGTGGCAGTATCGCAGGTGCATCGCCGGGTGAACGCATGATTATTGTTATTCCGCTGCAAGTGGCATAGGCCGGGCGTTCACCTATTCAACCATCCGATCACTTCATTGGCGAGTGCTGAATTTTTTTCAGCATCCAGTGAAGTTCACGTTATTGCTCAAGGCGGGCCTGGGGAACAAGCTGAGTCATCGATTCGATTCGGATCGACCCAATAACAACAATCAGAGGTACCCTCCCATGCTTCTTCAAGGCAAGGTCGCGATCATCACCGGTGCAGCTTCAGCACGTGGCATTGGCCGGGCAACAGCGATCACTTTCGCGCAACAAGGCGCCCACGTCGTGATACTGGATCTGGATGAATCCGCCGCACGTGATGCCGCAGCTTCCCTGGGCGAAGGCCATCTCGGGCTCGCAGCCAACGTCGCTGACGAATCGCAAGTTCAACAGGCAGTCGCCAAAATCATCGAGCATTTCGGCCGCATCGATATTCTCGTCAACAACGCCGGCATCACCCAACCACTCAAGACCCTGGACATCCGCCCTGCCGATTACGACAAGGTGCTGGACGTCAGCCTGCGCGGCACCCTGCTCATGTCACAGGCAGTGATTCCAACCATGCGTCAACAGTCCTCCGGCAGCATCGTGTGCATGTCGTCCGTTTCCGCTCAACGGGGCGGTGGCATTTTCGGTGGCCCTCATTACAGTGCCGCCAAAGCGGGCGTGCTGGGTCTGGCCAAAGCCATGGCGCGCGAACTCGGGCCGGACAAGGTACGCGTCAACTCGATTGCTCCCGGGTTGATTCACACCGACATCACCGGCGGCCTCATGCAGGACGAGCGCCGGCACGCGATCATCGACGGCATCCCCCTGGGACGTTTGGGTGAAGCTCAGGATGTCGCCAACGCGGCGCTGTTTCTGGCCAGCGACCTGTCCTCCTACCTGACCGGCATCACTCTGGATGTGAACGGCGGAATGCTGATTCACTGAGCACACCTGGCGGGCCTCGCGGCCCGTGCGGTTCTGGATCGACGATGCAGCCGGGCCTTATGGCTTGGCGATCAATAAAAACAAGAGATCAGACCTCATGACAACCCTGTCGCTCGAAGCGGTTTCGACCGTGCGCTCCAACGCCTACCGTAAAACCGCGTGGCGCTTGATGCCTTTTCTGATGCTGTGCTACCTGTGCGCTTACCTTGATCGGGTCAACGTCGGCTTTGCGAAGTTGCAGATGATGAACGATCTGTCGCTCAGCGAAACGGTCTACGGACTGGGCGCGGGCATGTTCTTCATTGGGTATTTCCTGTGCGAAGTGCCGAGCAACATCATTCTGCATCGGGTGGGTGCGCGCATCTGGATTGCGCGGATCATGATCACCTGGGGCATCGTGTCTGCCCTGTTCGCCTTCGTCGAAACCGCCTGGCAATTCTATGCACTGCGCTTTCTGCTCGGCATTGCCGAAGCTGGTCTGGCGCCTGGACTGTTGCTGTATTTGACCTACTGGTTTCCGTCCTACCGTCGCGCCCGTATGACCGTGCTGTGGTTTATCGCCATTCCGCTCTCCGGGATGGTGGGCGGGCCCCTCTCCGGCTGGATCATGAACCATTTCGCCGGTATGCATGGCTGGGCTGGATGGCAGTGGATGTTTGCCCTGGAAGCCGTTCCCACTGTCGTGGTCGGATTGCTGGTGCTGAGCTACCTCAAAGACGGCGTGCATCAAGCCACCTGGCTCGACGACGAAGAGAAAGCACTCATCAGCCGGGAGCTGGCCGAGGATGAGGGCAAGAAGGTTACCCACGCCTCCCCTGGTGCATTCATCCGTGATCGGCGTCTCTGGTTGCTCGCCGCCATCTACTTCTGCGTGGTGATGGGGCAATACGCAATCACCTTCTGGCTGCCGACCCTGGTGCGTAACGCAGGGGTTTCCGATCCGCTGAAAATCGGCCTGCTGACCAGCCTGCCCTACCTCTGCGCGATTGTGGCCATGCTGTATGCCGGACGCAGTGGTGACAAACATCGCGAGCGCCGTTGGCATCTCATTGTACCGATGATCGCAGGTGCTATCGGGCTGAGCCTGGCGGCTCTAATGGGGGGAAATGTGACGCTCTCCATTCTCAGCCTTTGCCTGGCCGCTTCCGGAATTTTGTCCGCCACGTCGCTGTTCTGGATGCTACCCACCACGTTGCTGGGTGGCGTATCCGCTGCCGCGGGCATCGCGGCCGTCAACAGCTTTGCCAACCTCGCGGGCTTCTGTTCGCCCTATCTGATTGGCTGGATCACCACACTGACCGGCTCCAGCGCCATTGGCATGTATCTGATCACCGGCGTACTGGTCGGCGGCGCCTTGTTGGTGCTGCGCGTTCCCGCCGCCCTGGTCAATCGTTGAGTTAACGGAGTTTTCACCATGACGACTAATCCTTCATACGTTTCATCCAAAACCCTGGTGGAGCGCGCCCACAATATTCGCCGCCACGCGCTGCGAATGGGTCAAGTCCAGGGACAAGGCTATGTCGGCCAAGCCCTGGGGGCCGCTGACCTGCTGGCAGTGTCCTACTTCCACGCGCTGAGCTATCGGCCCGAAGACCCCGAATGGGAAGAGCGCGATCGCTTCTACCTCTCGATCGGCCACTACGCGATTGCCCTGTATGCGGCCTTGATCGAAGCGCAAATCATCCCGCTCGACGAGCTTGAAACCTACGGATCGGACGACAGCCGCCTACCCATGTCGGGCATGGCCACCTACACCCCGGGAATGGAAATCACCGGAGGCTCACTCGGCCAGGGCTTGGGCATCGCGGTAGGTGCCTGCCTGGGCCTGAAGCGGAAAGGATCGCCCTCCTTCGTCTACAACCTGCTATCGGACGGCGAACTGAATGAAGGTTCGACCTGGGAAGCGGTGATGTCGGCGTCTCACTGGAAGCTCGACAACCTGATCGCGATTGTCGACGTCAACAACCAGCAAGCCGATGGTTACTCAAGTGAAATTCTGTCGTTCGAGCCGATCGTGGATCGCTGGCAGGCATTCGGTTGGTTCACCCAGCGCGTCGATGGCAATGACCTTGATGCATTGGTCAGCGCATTCGACGCCGCCCGCAGCCACCCTGGAACCCAACCACGCGTCATCATCTGCGATACCCGCATGGGCAAGGGCGTGCCGTTTCTGGAAACCCGCGAAAAGACACATTTCATCCGCGTGGAAGAACACGAATGGGATCTGGCGCTGAACAACCTTGAAGAAGGAAAAAACCAATGAGTAACGCAGCCAACACTCCGACCTCGACGGGCGAACCGGCAAAAAAACGCCTCACCACCTCGGCGATGATCGCCTCGATCGCCTCCGAAGGCCAAGCCACCAAGTCGGCACCTTTCGGGCATGCGTTAGCCGCGCTGGCGGATCAGCGTCCGGATATCGTCGGCATGTCCGCCGACTTGTCCAAGTACACCGACCTGCACATCTTCGCCAAGGCGCATCCAGATCGCTTCTATCAAATGGGCATGGCTGAGCAACTGCTGATGAGTGCGGCGGCGGGGATGGCTCGGGAGGGCTTCGTTCCCTTCGCCACAACCTACGCGGTTTTCGCCTCCCGTCGCGCCTACGACTTCATCTGCATGGCGATTGCCGAGGAAAACCTCAACGTCAAAATCGTCTGTGGATTGCCTGGCCTCACGACCGGCTACGGCCCAAGCCACCAGGCCACAGACGACTTGGCGATCTTCCGCGCCATGCCCAACCTGATGATCGTCGACCCGTGCGATGCATTGGAAATCGAACAGGCAGTGCCGGCCATTGCCGCGCATCAAGGGCCCGTCTACATGCGTTTGCTACGCGGGAATGTGCCGCTGGTGCTGGATGAATACGGCTACAAATTCGAGATCGGCAAGGCCAAGACCCTTCGCACCGGCAACGATGTTTTGATCATCTCCACGGGTTTGATGACGATGCGCGCACTGGAAGCGGCCAAACAGCTGCAGGCCGACGGAATTGATGTCGCCGTGTTGCACGTGCCGACAATCAAACCACTGGATGAACAGACCATTCTTGCCGAAGCGAGAAAAACCGGTCGATTGGTAGTGACCGCAGAGAACCACTCCATTATCGGTGGGCTAGGTGAAGCCGTTGCCGGGGTATTACTGCGCAATGGGGTGACACCAACCTTCAGGCAAATCGCCCTGCCTGATGCGTTTCTGGATGCGGGTGCATTACCGACGCTGCATGATCGCTACGGCATTTCGACTCAGGCTGTCAGCGCCCAAATCAAAGCCTGGCTTTGACCGCAGACACCAGCAGCACCCACAACATCAGACTCAATCGAACGGTTTGAAAACCTGAATCTGCGCCCAGATAGCGGCCTATGGAGACAGCGGTCGCTATTCATATACGTGCAAGTCCCCTGCCCCGCGAGCATCGACACCGCAGCATCGGTTCCGAGGCCAAGCCTTTAACGGCTGGTAGCCCCCTGCAGAAAAAACTGCATGACCTGCGGCGCCATACCCACCCGGGCAACCCGCCCGCGCCGTTCTGCATCAACAAATCCGTAAATGATCGAGGCAAACATCTCTGTCAGCACCTGGGCATTGATGTCGATGCGAAACACCCCTTCGTGCTGACCGCGCAGGAAGAAATTGTCCAGCGCGTCCGAATAAGGCTTCCAGCGACTGCCGCCTGCGCATTCATCCAGCGAATCAGGCCGCCACTGGAAGGCCAGGAAAGTCAGTAGTTCACGATGGGTCAAATGACTTTCGATCAGGCGCTGGAGGGCCTCAAGAGGCGGTGCCTCCTGCAGGTTCGCGTTATCCATGACCTGATTGATCACAATAGCGCCGTAATTGAACAGCATCTCAATGAGGTTGTTACGCGTGCCACAGAAGCGATTCAACGTGGCCTTGCTCACACCTGCGGCTTCGGCGATGTCTTTGAACGTCCCTGCCGGGTGATCGACCATGGCAATCGCTAGGGCCTTCAACAGTTTCTCGTTCGCTGCGGATAAATCCATTTGGCGTTTCTTCGATGATCAGAATGACGTGCGGGCCATTGTGCAGAAATGGCCCAGCTTCTCAAGTGCTATGGCTAAGTTGCTCACAAAAGCATCTTATGAGTCAATATTGACTCATTTGATAAAGTAAACAATCATTCGCATCTTTAGCAGCTAACGGGCCTTGCCCAGGTGAAAGATGAGTACGTCGCGCAGATGGCAAGTGGTTCCGGTACTCCCTTTACTGGCTGTGTTGAGCCTGGCAGGTTGTGATAAGCCGCCGCAGGGTTGGGGCGGACCCGGGGGGCCGCGTGAAGTCGAAGCGATGACAGTCAGCAGCGAACCACTGACCCTGATCGCACAACTACCGGGGCGTGTAGAGCCGGTGCGCGTGGCTGAAGTGCGCGCACGGGTAGCGGGCATCGTGCTGGCTCGGCATTTCGAGGAAGGCGCGGATGTCAAAGCCGGCGATCTGCTGTTTCAGATCGACCCGGCGCCGTTCAAGGCTGCACTCTCGCGGGCTCAGGGCGAGCTGGCCAAGACCGATGCGGCGCTGTTCCAGGCTCAGACGACCGTCAAGCGTTATGAACCGCTGGTCAAGATCGAGGCCGTAAGTCAGCAGGACTTTGATACCGCCAAAGCGGCCCTGCAAAGCGCTCTGGCAGCCAAGCGCTCGGCCCAGGCCGATGTCGAGACAGCCCAGTTGAACCTGAGCTACTCCACGGTCAAAGCCCCTATCGCCGGGCGCATCGGCCGAGCCCTGGTCACCGAGGGTGCATTGGTCGGTCAAGGCGACGCAACCATGATGGCGCGCATCCAGCAACTGGACCCGATCTACGTCGACTTCACCCAGCCCGCAGCCGATGCATTGCGTATGCGCGCCGCCATCGAACAGGGGCGCCTTACCGGCAACGCTGAAACACCGCTGACCCTAAGTGTCGAAGGCTCAGAGCACCAGAGCCAGGGCGAGTTGCTGTTCTCCGATGTCGCCGTGGACCGCGCCACCGGCCAGATCTCGCTGCGCGGGCGCTTCGCCAACCCGGGAACGGCGCTGCTGCCGGGCATGTACGTGCGCGTCAGTGCGCCACAAGGCCTGGACAAGGCCGCCATTCTGATACTGCAACGCGCCGTGCAGCGCTCTGCCGATGGTCAGGCACGAGTGCTGGTCATCGGCCAGGACCAGACAATCGAAGCCAAACCGGTGAACACCGGCGCCATGCAGGGCTCCCGCTGGCAGATCACCAAGGGACTGGTCGTTGGTGACCAGATCGTCACCGGCGCAATGAACGGCATCAATCCTGGCGACAAAGTCATTGCCAAATCGCTGACTACCCAGCAGGCCAAGGTCCAGTAAGGGCGTAGCGCTCAAGGAAACGACATGTCTCAGTTTTTTATCCGACGCCCGAATTTTGCCTGGGTCGTCGCGTTGTTCATCATGCTCGCCGGTCTGCTGGTCATTCCTTTGCTTCCGGTGGCCCAGTACCCGGTCGTCGCGCCACCGCAGATCACCATTACCGCCAACTACCCGGGCGCCTCGGCGAAAGTCCTGGTGGATTCGGTCACCAGCGTCATTGAGGAAGAACTCAATGGCGCCAAGGGCCTGCTCTATTACGAGTCCACCAGCAACTCCAACGGTACCGGCGAGATCGTCGTGACCTTCGAGCCCGGGACCAGCCCACCGCTGGCCCAGGTCGACGTCCAGAACCGGATAAAAAAAGCCGAGGCCCGCCTGCCCAAGGCTGTGCTCGATCTGGGCCTGCAGGTCGAGCAAGCCAGTTCCGGCTTCCTGATGATTTACACCCTGAGTTACAAAGGCGACAGCGCAGGCAAAGACACCGTGGCCCTCGCCGACTACGCCGCGCGCAACGTCAACAATGAAATCAGTCGCGTCAACGGTGTCGGTCGGCTGCAGTTTTTCGCGGCTGAAGCCGCCATGCGGGTCTGGATCGACCCGCAGAAACTGATCGGTTACGGGCTGTCCATCGACGATGTGAATGCGGCGATCCGCACGCAGAACGTCCAGGTACCGGCCGGCAGTTTTGGCAGCACTCCCGGCTCGTCACAACAGGAGCTGACCGCGACCCTGGCGGTCAAGGGTACCTTGGACAACCCAGAGGAGTTCGGCCGTATCGTCCTGCGGGCCAAACAGGACGGCTCGACTGTGCGCTTGGCCGACGTGGCGCGCATCGCCGTGGGCAGTCAAAGCTACAACTTCGAGTCGCGCCTCAACGGCAAGCCTGCCGTTGCCGCCGCGGTGCAACTCGCCCCCGGCGCCAATGCCATTGCAACCGTGGCGGCAGTCAAACAACGCCTGAACGAACTGTCAGTCAACCTGCCCAGCGATGCCGAGTTCTCCGTTCCCTACGACACCTCGCGCTTCGTCGACGTAGCCATCGAAAAGGTGATCTACACCCTGATCGAAGCCATGGTCCTAGTGTTCCTGGTGATGTTGCTGTTTCTGCAGAACATCCGCTACACGCTGATCCCCGGCATCGTGGTGCCGGTCTGTCTGCTGGGCACGCTGACCTTCATGTACTTGCTGGGTTTCTCGGTGAACATGATGACCATGTTCGGCATGGTGCTGGCCATCGGCATCCTGGTGGACGACGCCATAGTGGTCGTAGAGAACGTCGAGCGGATCATGGCCGAGGAAGGACTCAGCCCCGCGGCGGCAACCGTCAAGGCGATGGGCCAGGTGTCGGGTGCAATCATCGGCATCACCCTGGTCCTGTCGGCAGTGTTCATGCCGCTGGCCTTTATGTCCGGGTCGGTAGGTGTGATCTATCAGCAGTTTTCATTATCGCTGGCAGTGTCCATTCTGCTTTCGGGTTTCCTGGCCCTCACCTTCACCCCGGCGCTGTGCGCCACTCTGCTCAAACCCATCCCGGCCGGGCATCACGAAAAGCGCGGTTTCTTCGGCGCGTTCAACCGCGGTTTCAACCGCCTCGCAAATCGCTTTGAGCGCCTCAACAGCACCTTGGTCAAACGCACCGGGTGCTACATGTTGATCTATGCGGGCATCGTCGCCCTGCTGGGCTTTTTCTACCTGCGCCTGCCCGAGTCTTTCGTCCCCGTCGAGGACCAGGGTTACCTGATTATCGATGTCCAGCTCCCTCCTGGGGCCACCCGTACCCGCACTGACCAGACGGCCCGAGAACTGGAACGCTACATGATGTCCCGGGACACCACAGCCTCGATGACCATGTTGCTGGGTTTCAGCTTTTCCGGTCAGGGCGAAAACGCCGGCATCGCCTTCCCGACGTTGAAGGATTGGTCGGAACGCGGCAAGGGGCAGTCAGCAGCGGATGAGGCGGCAGCCTTCAACCAACGGTTTGCCAGCCTGAATGACGGCACCGTCATGGCTGTGAGCCCGCCGCCGATCGAGGGCATGGGCACTTCCGGCGGCTTCGCCCTGCGCCTGCAGGATCGCGCTGGACTGGGCCGAGAAGCCCTGTTGGCAGCGCGTGACCAGTTGCTGGGCAAGGCCAACGGCAATCCGAAGATTCTCTACACGCTTATGGAAGGTCTGGCTGAAGCACCGCAGTTGCGCCTGGATATCGATCGGGAGAAGGCCCGAGCGCTAGGGGTGAGTTTCAACTCGATCAACAACGCTCTGTCAACGGCGTTCGGCTCCACGGTGATCAATGACTTCGCCAACGCAGGCCGCCTGCAGCGCGTAGTGGTGCAAGCCGAACAGGCCGCCCGCATGACGCCCGAAAGCGTGCTCAAGCTGTATGTCCCCAACGACAGCAACGCCTTGGTGCCCCTGAGCGCGTTTGTTTCTACCCGCTGGGAGGAAGGCGCGGTACAGATCGCCCGCTACAACGGCTACCCGGCCATCAAGATCGCCGGAGATGCGGCGCGCGGCGTCAGCACCGGCGAAGCCATGGCCGAGCTGGAACGCCTGGCCGCCGAACTTCCAGCGGGTATAGGTTACGAATGGACCGGCCTGTCCTATCAGGAGAAGGTCGCCAGCGGCCAGGCCTTGACGGTCTTCGCCTTGGCCTTCCTGGTGGTGTTTCTGTTGCTGGTCGCGCTCTATGAGAGTTGGGCCATCCCGTTGACGGTGATGCTGATCGTACCGGTAGGCGCTCTGGGCGCCGTACTGGCCGTCACTGCCGCCGGCATGCCCAATGACGTCTACTTCAAGGTCGGCCTGATCACCATCATCGGCCTGGCGGCGAAAAACGCGATCTTGATTGTCGAGTTTGCCAAAGAACTGTGGGAGCAAGGCATGCCCGTACGCGAGGCGGCGATTCAGGCCGCGCGCCTGCGCTTTCGCCCCATCGTGATGACCTCCATGGCCTTCATCCTCGGTGTCGTGCCGCTGACCCTGGCCACCGGAGCCGGCGCTGCCAGTCAGCGGGCCATCGGCACCGGGGTGATTGGCGGCATGCTCAGCGCCACCTTGCTGGGGGTGATTTTCGTCCCGGTGTTTTTCGTCTGGGTGCTGTCCTGGCTGCAACGCAAACCCCAATCATCAGTCTCTGGCGAAACCCGGACCACGGAGTAACCCCATGCAGTCGAATAACTTCCGCTGGTCCACCGTAGCGACACTGAGCGTCGTACTGGGGGGCTGCTCGCTGGCCCCTGATTACCAACGGCCCGAATCACCGGTTGCGGTGCGATGGAGCGACGCTTCAGCACAAACGCCCGGCACCGCAGCCGTCGATGCCGACGCCCTGAATTGGCAAGCCTTTATCGTCGATCCGCAGCTGCGCCTGCTGGTGGTGGCCGCCCTGAACAACAATCGCAGTCTGCGCCAGGCGTTGCTGGACATCGAAGCGGCGCGGGCCCAGTACCGGATCCAGCGCGCCGACCGAGTACCGTCGCTCAACGCGATCGCCAGCGGCAATCGCCAGCGCCTGCCCGGTGACCTTTCAACCACAGGCAACCCGCAGGTCAACAGCACTTATCAGGTCGGCCTTGGGCTGAGCGAGTTCGAGCTCGATCTGTTCGGTCGAGTGCGCAACCTGTCCGACGCGGCGCTGGAACAGTACCTCGCGACCGCAGAAGCAACACGTGGCACACAGATCGCCCTGGTGGCCGAAGTCACCCAGGCCTACTTGACCCGTGACGGCGCACAACGGCGCCTGGCACTTACCCGACAGACCCTGGAGACGCGCATGGCCTCGCTGGAACTGGTGACCCAGCGACGTAAGGCCGGCACCGCCACTGCACTGGATTATCAAGAGGCCCTGGGGCTGACCGAACAGGCCCGGGCCGAACTGGAGAGCACCGATCGAGAGCTGCGCCAGGCCGGGCATGCCCTGCAACTGTTGATCGGGACCCAGGATGCAGCGAGTTACCTTCCCGCCAGACCGCAGGATGAGCTGTTGGTGGTGCAGGACATTGAACCCGGCACCTCGTCGACGCTGATCGAACGGCGCCCGGATATCCTCGCCAGCGAACACCGACTCAGGGCGCGCAATGCCGATATCGGCGCCGCCAGGGCGGCCTTCTTCCCGCGCCTGTCGCTGACCGGCTCGGTCGGCAGCTCCAGCAAGGAGTTGTCCGGCCTGTTCGACGGCGGCTCGAATGCCTGGACCTTTGCCCCGAGCCTGTCACTGCCGATCTTCGCCGGCGGACGTAACCGCGCCGGTCTGGACCTGGCCAAGGTGCGCAAGGATTCGGCAGTGGCCAACTACGAAGGCACTATCCAGAACGCTTTCCGCGAGGTCGCCGACAGCCTCGCCGCCACTGACACGCTGCGCCGCGAGGAAGTCGCCCGCCAGGCACTGGCCGATTCCAGCCAAGAGGCACTGAAACTAGCCAAGGCCCGCTACGAAGGGGGAGTGGATACCCATCTGCGCTACCTGGATGCCCAGCGCAGTGCCTTCAGCGATCAATCCACGCTGATCCAGGTCAGCACCGAACGGCAGATCGCACTGACCAGCCTGTTCAAAAGCCTGGGCGGTGGATGGCGAGCTGATGCAGCCGAAAATCGCAATCAATAACTGAGCCCGGCCACTTATCGTCAACCACCCCCAGGAGGGTCAATGCACACTGAAAGTGATTATCTGAAGATCGGTCCCGGCGAGCTCGACGCAACTTCTCTAGCGGAGTTGATCCAGGGGCAGTCCTTGCCCCTCTGGTTCACCGGCGTCGACTTCAGCGGTCAGGATCTGTCGCGGGTCAATCTGCAAGGCGCACGCTTCGAGCGCTGTCTCTTCTCAGGCAGCAATCTGACCGCGGCAAAGCTCGATAATACCGAGTGGCTGAATTGCCGAGCAGCGCAAGCAATGTTTCGCTCGGCAACCTTGGTAGACGCCAAGTTCATCAGTTCCGATCTGAACAATACCCAGTGGCAGCACAGCAAGCTGGCTCACGCCTCCTTTGACGGCTGCAAGCTGACGGGCGCCAATTTCATTGACACCTCAACCCTGGGTTTAAGTTTTTCCGACTGCGTGCTGCGCAGCGCCTGCCTGTCCGGCCTTTCATTCTACAAATCGCAACTGCGAGGCCTCGACTTTGCCGACGCCGACCTGAGTTACTGCGACTTTCGTCATGCCGTCTTTCTTGAGGGGGGAAGCTTGTCGTTGGCTCGGGTCAATAATGCTCGCTTTGACCAGGCTGATTTGCGGGAGGCGAGTCTGGATGGACTGCGCCTTGTCGATGCGAAGATGTTCAAGGGCGCGATTATCTCCAAAAGCCAGGCGGCGATGCTGCTATCAGGTTTAGGCCTGACAGTGTTGTAGCGCGGCTCTGTCGTTTACATTGCTCATAGGAATTGAGCCGCTGGCAACCCACAGTCAGGCGGCGATCGAATTGTTCGAGCGTCAGGGTTTCCAAAACACCAAAGAACAGATCGCCAACCAGACCGGGGTCTTGGTGTCCGAGGTCTTCAAGTACTTCGGCAACAAGCAGGAAATCATGCTGGACATCCTGCGCAATGCCGACAAACTTGCACTCCAAGACCTTCGAAACCCTATCCAGTCAATGGACAATTCTAGTTATTAGTTAGCCGTTGAAATTCCGCAACATTCTCGGCTGTGATAAGGCGATAGGGAATAAACACACTTCGTTCAACTGCTTTTTTATCAATCATTTTTATGGCAGCCTCCAGAGCACCTTCTGATTGACCTCTAGCATCCTGGAATACGGATACCGTCATGAGGCCTCGTTGAATCGCGGCCAACCCGTCGGGAGTACCGTCAACCCCTCCAACAAAAACTTCCTTTACGCCTGATTGACGTAGTGCCATGGCCGCCCCAATCGCCATTTCATCGTTATTTGATAAAATCGCGTCAATTTTTTTACCGGCCACCAACCAATTATTTGTAATATCCATACCCTTTTCACGGAGCCAGGAACCACTCTGCTCCTCGACTACATTAATATTCGGATACTTGGCCAGGACCTCCTTAAAACCAGCCGTACGACTGTGAGTTGCATTGTTGGCCAAGTCCCCCAACAAAATGGCCACTCGACCTTTGCCATCCAGCTTCTGAGCCAAGAATTGCGCTTGCATTCTCCCAGACTCCTTGTCATCAGAGGTCACTGTTACTACGCCGTTAGGCAGCTGAGGCTTATCGGGTCTCCGGTTAAGGTAAACCAACGGAATTCCTGCTTTGACGGCCGATTCAGTAATGGCGTCCGTGGCACCGGTATCCACCGGATTGACTATGACGGCATCGACTTTCTGGCTAATGAAGCTCTGAACCTGGTTTAATTGTTTGACTACGTCATTCCGTGCATCTTCAAACTGTAGATCCACCCCTTCCTTTTTGGCCCGACTGCTTAAATAATTTCGCAAGGCCGTTAGATAAGTATCATCAAATGTCGGCATACTGACACCGATTCTGAGCTCAGCCAGCACAGAAGTACTCATCAGCAGCAACATCGCAGAAGCCAGCACGCGAGACTTGATATGCATATTTACAACTCCTATTTTTATTGTTGGTGTTTGTACGTTATCAAAACAATTAGAGCGCAATAAAAAAGAGGCTATCGGGGGTATTTATCAGATCGCAGTGTCGCGCAAACCCGGGCCATCACGGCGCCGCATCAGTTCCTTGAGGCGTTTGCGCAGTAGCGCCGATTGATACCAGTGGGCCGATACCAGGCTTTTTTCCGCCGCTCGGGCGACTTCGGGACCGGTCAATCGGTAGTCACGGGATAAAGGCTGGATGACATGTACAAAAGCCAGACTGGGTTCGGACATGTTCTTATTCTCCGCAAGCTTGATGGTTTCAGGCGCTTGCATGGATGTGGAATCACATCGCTGGAGAAAATATAGGGGACCGGGAAATTGCACTCAATCCCTTGCACCGATTCCCTATCAAGCTTTCATCCGGCCCCTATAGAGCTTGATAGTTTTCTATCAAGGCACTCCTGGGGCTCGCCATGAACAGGCGCACACGCCCCACCATCACGACCGTCGCCGAGCAGGCCGGCCGGCCTGAGTGTCGCGACCGTCGACCGGGTGTTCAACACCCGTGCCCCGGTCAATCCGCAAACCGCCGAGCGAGTGTTCCAGGCAGCCGAGGCAGTTGCGAGAGCGCGCTCCGGCGGCCTTCCTTCAGGCTCAGCCTGCGGAACTCGACCCAGTGATTGAACACCGCTTCGAAGGTATGCTCTGCCACGCTACGAACAGCACGGCGTTGCTGTTTACGGTGCTCATAGGGATTGATGCCTTGGGCAACCAAGGCACGTGCCTCATCACGACGGATACGCGCTTCTTTGAGGCTGATTTGCGGCTTGCAGGTGTCTTGTAGCCGCTGCCGAAGGCTGCGCCAAGGTCCGAAGGACCTTCTTGCGAGAGCTCCGAAGGATCTTTCGCAGCCAAAAGCACGACCGCTTCGCGCTCGAGCGCAGCCTGTCGGCAGCGGCTACAGGATTTGCGCAGTCATCTGGTTTTCATGACTGACTAGTATTAGGCCAAAGCCTCTTTTCTCAATGCCAGACACAAATCACGCGCACACAAAAACGCCACTCTATTGAGTGGCGTTTTTGTAAATCCTGGAGTGGGAAACGAGACTCGCATCTGGCGTCCGACCCATTGAAATCTAACGGGTTTCTTTTATTCCTGAAGTAGGAAAAGACTCAATTCTGGACTTGTTTTTTGGGTGTATCAAGAACAAAAAAGGAGTGATCCCAAGCCACGCTATTGGATTCTACCCATAGCCACCCGGACGCACGATTATCAACCTGGCGGTGTCAATTGCACAGAATCAACAGGAGATGAGTCCTCACCAAAAATACATTTCACGTCCACCGCAAGGGTCTTACGTCATTTAAAACACGATAACGACACGGGCTCCTGGACAAATATCCAAACAAAACTCAATAGAAACCCTAGGCGTCGGCAAAGCATTCGGTCCGGCTGACAAGCAAACTTCCGGTAATGAGTAGCGCCACATTGTCGCCTGCGGACCTCCCTGCTACCGGAGCGCCCTTGGCCAAGCCCTCGAAACGCCCCATGGCAGGTCTCGCTGGCATTTTCCTCGCGGCCATGATGGCGGGGTTGAACAGCCGCGTCGGCGCATTAGCGCTGGCAGATGTGCGCGGTGCACTCGGTTTTGGCCTCGACGACGCCTCCTGGCTGACCACGGTGTACAGCGCCGGGGAATTGATTGCCATGCCATTTTCGGCGTGGTTTGCCATTACGCTCTCGGTCCGTCGCTTCGAACTGTGGATACTCGGTACTTGCACGCTGCTGGCGCTGATCCTGCCCTTCATCGTGGAATATGGGTTGGCCCTTGTAGGAAAAGCGGCTGGTACCGTCAGGCATTAGCCCTTTGCCCTGAGTCGCACGAATTTTCTGGTAGAGATTGGTCTTGCCGGACATGCAGGATTTGCACTTGCCGCATTCCGGGGGTGTAGAGCGGGATCACGTGATCGCCCACCGCCACGGAGGTAACGCCCTCGCCAATGGCCTCGACGACACCGCCGCCCTCGTGACCGAGGATAGCCGGAAAGATACCTTCCGGATCGGCGCCGGACAGGGTAAAGGCGTCGGTATGGCAGACACCGGTTGCGATAATGCGGACCAGCACCTCACCGGCTTGCGGAGGCGCCACATTGACTTCAACGATTTGCAGAGGCTGGTTGGCCGCGAAGGCTACGGCGGCTCGCGATTTGATTATTATCTTTATTCCTGGGTGCCAAGGGGTACTTCGCAATTGGGCGAAGAAAGAACATGAATGGGATTGTGCTGACGGGGATCACGCAAAGTGATGCTGCAACGATGGTAAGAGACAGGGCATCCATGCCCCTATAGCGAGCTAGAGCGTTGCGTCGATTTTTTTCGCAGCAGCTTCACTTACCCAGGTGTGCCAGATTTCCGGGTGCTCTTTGAAGAAAATTTTGGCCAGCTTGGGAGAATCAATGTGCTCCTTGGTCATCCGAGCCAAATTCTGATTTAACAGGTCGATCGGCAGATTGACCTTCTCCAGCACCGTAACCAGTTCTGGCGCCTGCTCGTGGAAGACGCTAGACAGACCCACTTTGATGCTGATCTTTTTGTCGATGCCCGGCTTCTCTTCCAGCTTGACCAAATCGACTTGCCCCATCAACGGCGTCGGCGACCAGTAGTAGAACAGAATAGGCTCGCCACGCTTGTAGCTCGACAGGACTGCGGCATCCAGGGCCGGGCCGGTACCTGGGCGGAAGTTGGTGTAGCTCGCTTCGAGGCCGTAACTTTTAAGCATTTCGCTGTTTTCCAGTTCGCAGGTCCAGCCGGCCGGGCAGTTGTAAAAACGGCCCTTGTTCGGCTCTTCCTGATCCTTGAAAAGTTCGCCGTACTGGGTCAGATCGGCGATTTTTTTCAGGTCCGGAGCCTTGGGTTTGAGGTTGCGTTTAACATCGCCCTCGACCACATAACGCGGCACATACCAGCCTTCGGTTGCACCGATAATCGGTGCACCGACACCCACTACCTTTCCGGTATTGGCTGCCTTGTTCCAGACCTCACTTCGACCAACCCACTCTTCAGCTAACACTTGAATGTCGTTGCTGCTCAAGGCGTTCTCCATGGTGATGGAATTGCCCGGCAACGTATCGATATCACAGCCGTAGCCATCCTTGAGCACTATCTGCAACACGTCGGTGAGCAACATGCCGCTTTCCCAATTGAGCCCGGCGAATTTCACCGGTTTACCCGACTCGCACCAATTGGCGGCCTGGCTCGCAGCACTACCAACCAACAGACCAACGGAAAGCAAAGGGACTACCAGACTTTTTTTGATTTTCACAATCGCACGCTCCAACACAGTGAACAGGGTTATGGCAGTGCAAGTGTTCGCCACGTCAGTGGCGAACATCTGTCATCAACGTGAAACTCAAGCTCCTTGATGTATCGTCGGGAACCAATCTTCGCGCAGTCTCTGACCGGTCTGCATCGCATGCCCTGGATACGGTGGAGAGGTCCGTCCTGGACGCTCGATGTAACGTATATCGTCGCCCAGCCAGCGAAGCGACAACACACGTCGACGCTGCGCTGACGCATTGCCTCTGGCGCCATGTACCGTCCGAAAATCGAACAGCACCGCATCGCCAGGTTGCATCTCCCACTCCAGTACGTGCATGCCCTCTTCCGTGTCGGGATTGGGCGCGTCCCGGAATCCGTCTGCGTCCCTGTAAAAATCGCTTTGATCGGCCCAGTGGACGGGTTTTATCCCTTTCTCCCAACGATGTGAGCCTGCAAGAAGTCGCAGCGTCGACTCGCGTACCGGGTCCACGGGTATCCAGAAACTGACGTTCTGGTTGCCTTCGACGAAGTAGTAGGGAATGTCTTGATGCCAGGGCGTGGCTTTCTGCGCACCTGGCTCCTTGACCAGCACATGGTCATGGAAGAACTGCGCCGAACGCGAACGCATCACGGCCGCAGCGACGGAGGCGGCAGGTGACTGCTCCACCATTGCACGAAACTCTGGAATACGCTGCCAGTTGCAATAGTCATCGAAAAAGCCGCCCGGCTTGTCATCCTTCTCGACGTATCTACTGGCATAAACGCCCGGCTCGGCGAGGTTACGTTCAATACCGGCGGCGATGGTCTCGATCCAGCCACTGAAAATGCCGCGCAGGCAGACCGCTCCATCGCGCTGAAAGGCCTCGATGTCTTTTTCATTAATGGTGTATGAGCTGTGTGTCATGACCTGAAACTCCCAGAAGCAAAAAATAAAGGTGGGCGCAGGACAAATATTTCATGACACTCAACAATGATAAAATAATATGTATTGATTTATCACCCAAGAAAATCTTATGAAGTTCAGCCTGCGACAACTCCGTTACGCACTCGCTGCAGCCAAACACAGCAACCTCACGCTGGCTGCCGAAGAGTTGCACGTTTCCCAGCCATCGATCTCCACCGCCATTACCGAATTGGAGACCCTTTTCGGCCAACCACTCTTTGTTCGCCAGCGCGGGCTCGGCGTGTCCCTGACCCCCTTCGGCCGCACGGTGATGGCCCAGGCAAAACGCGTCTTGGCCGAGGCTCGGACCTTTTCGGATATCGGGAGCAATAGCAGCGAGTTTGCCGGGGAACTGGTACTGGGGTGCTACGAGGACCTGGCTCCATATTGCCTGCCGCAGATTCTGAGACGCCTCCAACAAGACTATCCTCAGGTCAATGTCGATATGCGCGAAGGCGGGTTCGACTATCTGGGCAAGCGTCTCGCTGAGGGCACTTTGGAGCTGGCGTTGACGTACGATCTGGGGTTGCCGGCAAATATGGAATGCATAGAGCTATGCCAGCTGACCGCCCATGCCCTACTGTCTGCTGATCACCCGCTGGCAAATGAGACCCGTGTCAGTCTGGCAGCGCTAAGCGAATGTAATCTGGTGGTGACTGATCAAATCCACAGCTGGCAGCACGTGCTGGACCTGTTCAACTTCTATGGACTCGCGCCCGACAGCGTCCAGCGCACACACAGCTTCGAGTTTCAACGCAGCCTTGTTGCAAACGGATTCGGTGTGGCGCTGACCTATACCAGACCCTTCGGCGACCATAGCTACGATGGTCAGCCTCTGGTCTGTCGTCCCATACGGGAAGAGCTGCCCGCTCAGCGCATCGTCTTAGCCTATGATCAGCGCTACCCTTTAACGCCACCTGCTGAAGCGTTCAAAATGCAAGCCGTGACCTGGTTCAAGGAACGACTGCCGTTTGCGTCAAATTGAATATTCCGCAGGGGCCATCCGCATCCAGCACGGCTCGTCCGGATGAAAACCGGACGAGCCATTGGTTCAATGCCTCGTCTTGCGCTCCAGTAAACGCACGCCGAGTGACAGCGGATAACACAGCGCAAAGTAGATCACGCCCACGAGGATGTAGATCTCCAGCGGCATGAAGTACACGCTACTCAAGTCCTGAGCCCGCAGCATCAAATCCGGCGCCGCGATCAGCGAGGCAACCGAGGTATCTTTCAACAGCGAGATCGCCACATTGCCAATCGGCGCCAGCACAATACGAATGGCTTGGGGCAACACAACCCAGCGCAACACCTTGAGATGAGGCATACCAATCGCTTTCGCCGCCTCCACCTGCCCCTTGGGCACCGCCTCCAGACCCGAACGGTAAATCTCCGACAGGTAGGCGGCAGCGTTCAGCCCCAACCCGATCATCGCTGCCTGGAACGAGCTGAACTGAACGCCGATTTCGGTCAGGCTGAAATAGACGATGAACAACTGCACCAGAGCCGGAGTACCGCGAAACACTTCGATGTAGATCAGCGCCGCGCGCCGCAATGCCCGATTGCTCGAGAGTCGCGCCAGCGCCACCAGCAGACCGACGATCAAGCCAATGACCAGCGCACCGAATGCCAATTGAAGAGTGGCCCAGGCCGCTGCAAGAAGTTCGACATGGGTTGCTTCCCACAGGTCGCCATAGCCCATATCAATTCTCCTTGACGACTTTGAGCCGCCGTTCGGTCCGCGCTGCCCAGTGGGAAAGTACCAGGCTCAACACCAGGTAGATGATCGCCAACAGGAAGTAGATCAGGTTGGTCTGGTAGGTTTCGCTGACCAGCATCCGCGCCTTGAAGGTCAGCTCCGGCACCGCCGCCGCTGACGCCAGAGACGTGTCCTTGAGCAGGCCAATGGCGAAGTTGGCCATCACTGGAATGGCGACCTTGAACGCTTGGGGCAGCACGATGATGCGCATCGCCAGGGAGCGGGTCATGCCGATGGAAAACGCCGCTTCGCTTTGCCCACGATCGATGGTGCGGATGCTCGAACGGAACACTTCCGAAAGAATCGCCGCACCGTTGAGACCAAAACCAATGATCGCCGCACCAATCGCCGGCAACGTGATTCCGATGTAGGTGAGCCCGAAGTACAGAATGAACAGCTGGGTCAGGATCGGTACGTTGCGAAACACCTCCAGGTACACGCTGGCGATCAAGCTCAGCACCCGGCTGCGCGAGAGCCGCATCAGCGCCAGGCAAAACCCCAACAGCGCAGCCACAACGAACGCAGCGGCGGTCAGACCGACGGTGGTCAGCGCCCCGATGCCCAGTGGAAAGTGCGTTCTACATGACGCCCATGGCCGGCCGCCTGAGGGTGGCGGGCACAGTGGAGCTCGGCTCGATCAATGACCCGGCCAATCCCAAGCGTTTCGATTACCTGGAGCGACACGTGCGCCGGGTTATGGGTCTGACCGAACCGGTGGCCCGCAAGTGGCTTGGGTTCCGCCCGTCCCTGCCCGACTCGTTGCCAGTGATCGGCCCATCGCCGAACGAACCACGACTGATCTATGCCTTTGGCCATCAACACCTGGGCCTGACCCTCGCCGGGGCGACCGGCCAGTTGGTCGCGGACTGCATCGCCGGCAAGGCGCCTGGCTGGCTGGACAGTTTTTCCGTGCAACGCTTCTAAACCGCGCTATTCCACAGGAGAGCAATTGATGCCAACCATCGAACGCAAACACACCAATCAGCGCATGAGCCAAATTGTCATTCACGGCAACACCGTGTTCCTCGCCGGTCAGGTCGGCGAAACCCACCACAACGTCGCCGACCAGACCCGCGATGCCTTGGCACGGGTTGATGCCTTGCTCAAAGAGGCTGGCTCGACGCGGGAGCATTTGCTGCAAACCACCATCTGGCTGGCCGACATGGCGGACTTCGACGCAATGAACGCAGTATGGGACGCCTGGGTACCGAAGGGGCATGCCCCGGCTCGTGCCTGTGGCGAGGCGAAACTGGCTGACCCACGGTTGTTGGTGGAAGTCATCGTCTGCGCGTCGAGGAAGTGAACTCTCAGGACGTTCTCATACGTTTCAAATGTCAAGTACGGCCGATAGATGCCTTCAGTGAAGGGCAGCAATCGGCCCAGATTGTCAAAAGCTCGAAACCTGGTAGCACTCTGTGGTTGCGAATCACTTCTTGCTAGCGGGCTGCGCAGCTATCAAGGAGTCAGTAATTTCCTCTTGTGCTCTCCCTCGGCCAATCAGCCAGCGTTGAAATGCCCGACATTGCGCTTTCTGCAGAGTGTTAGGGTGCCAACTCAGGTAATACGGCGAGGGAAGAGGCATGGCTCGCTGCCAGGGAATGATCAAGCGCCCTTCATCGATGTCACGGGCAATCATGGAAAACTGCGCCAGCACTATTCCTTGGTGATCGATGGCGGCTTGAATAGCCATGCTGGACGAAGAAAAGCTACGACGTATGGCAATCGTCTGCTCGACGGCAGCGCCTCCCAGCTCAAACCATTCGGCCCATGAGGGGGGTGAGTCAAATTTCGGCCGCGAATCGATACGGATAAGTGGGTATTGGAGCAGGTCAGCGGCATGCTCCACATTGCCTGGATGGCCTAAAAGCGTCGGTGAGCATGCCGGTACCACACAGTCGCGGAACAGTACAACGCTATGCCCGGCATATTGGCCGGGTTCGCCATAGCCGATACGAAAATCTGCGTTTTCCTCCTCCGAAGTATCCGCCAGCGTGCCATCCAGATAGATGTCGAGATCACCATCCTCATGCTGCCATTCGTAGGTGAGAGGCGCCAGCCACTTGGTCATGAGAGAAGGCAGGCCACTGACATACAAATTGTTGGGGTTTTTCGAACGCTCTACTTCGGAAACAGCGGCTCTCAATTCTTCAAATGCTATAGAACACCGCGCATGAAAACGCTGGCCAATGGCGTTCAGTCGCAAGCGCTGTCCCTCCTTGACCGTCAAGCTCATGCCCAGCGCCTCATCAAGCAACTTCATCTGCTGACTCACCGCGCCCACGGAGATGTTCAATCGCTTTGCGGCTTGGGATATACCGCCGCAGTGACCGACGGTTTCAAATATTTGAAGTGCTCGTAAGGGAGGTAAGCGACTCATGGCGATGCGAAAGTCTCGAAAGCATTTTATGTTTAGAAATTCTATTAAAACTGACAGAAATTACCATATTTTCTTCATATCAAAACCGCTTTAGCCTTCTCCCACGCTCAATCGAGCGACGGCCTGGCCGGTCCAGCCCCCCCCTCAATCATTTCGTTTCTCGGGAGTTCGCAATGAAAGCTCATCCTCAACAGATCACTCAGGTAGTCCTCGGCGATAGAGAGCCCTCCATCGAAGAGTTTGTCGCGGTAGCCCGTTATTCGGCCAAAGTGTCGTTTTCGGAGACCTACAAAAACCGCGTGAAAAAGTCCCGTGGCCTGGTGGAGCGTTTCCTCGATGAAAATCGCCTGGTCTATGGGGTGACCACCGGGTTCGGCGATAACGTTCGGCATGTGATTTCTCCGCAGAATGCCAAGGAGCTCCAGGTCAATATCGTGCGCTCCCACGCCGTCGCCGTGGGCGAGCCGCTCAAGCGTGAGCAGGTTCGTGCGATCCAGTTGATGGTTCTGATCAGCCTTGGCAAAGGTTTTTCGGGGGTGCGCCTGGAGTTGCTGGAGCTGATTGCCGCTCTGCTCAACAACGAAGTCGTGCCGTTTGCGCCTGGCGAGGGTTCGGTGGGCTATCTGGCCGTCGAGGGGCACCTGGCCTTGGTCCTGCTGGGCGAAGGCCAAGCCAGGGTCAATGGCGGCGAATGGGTGGATGGCGCCACCGCGCTGGAACAGGTCGGCCTGCAACCGACGGACCTGCAGTGCAAAGAAGGCCTGGCCATGCTCAATGGCACCATGTCGGTGACCGCCATCGCCATTCTGGCCCTCTATAACGCCATGCAAACCGCCTCGCTGGCCGACGTCGCCGCGGCCCTCTCCCTTGAAGCGCTGAAGGGCACGATTCGGGCCTTCGATCCGCGTTATCACTCGATCAAGGCACACAAGGAGCAGGCGCAAACCGCCAGGGATATAAAGGCGATGCTGCATGACAGCCAACTGATCGCCGAAAACATCGACTACCGGCTTCAGGACGCCTACAGCCTGCGCGCCATTCCCCAGGTGCATGGTGCTTCGAAAAGATTCATCGATCACGCCCGAGAAAATATCGAGAACGAAATTCACTCCTCAGGCGATAACCCGATCATCTACCCGCTTGAGGACGGTGACGGCATTGCCATCTCAGGCGCCAACTTCGACGGCAGCTACATCGGCATGTCAGCGGATTCGTTGTGCGTGGCGCTGGCCAACCTGGCGAAGATTTCCGAGCGCCGTATCGACCGTATGGTCAACTCACACTTCAGTGAAATGCCGGCGTTCCTGGTGCGCAACCCGGGCCTTAACAGCGGGTACATGATCCTTCAATACACCGCGGCTGGCCTGTACGCGGAAATGAAGACGCTGTCGTTCCCCTCCTCTGTCGACAGTTTCTCGACCTGCGGCAACCAGGAGGATCTGGTCAGCCTCGCCTACAACGCCGTCATCAAGGCTTACAAGGTTTCCGAAAAACTGGAGTCGGTGCTGGCGATTGAACTGCTGGTGGGTTGCCAGGCCTTGGACTTCCATGATGTGCACAAGGCCTCCAGCGTCACCAAGGCAGTTTATGATCTGGTGCGTAGCCGAGTACCGGTCGCCGACAATGATCGTGCATTCTATTCGGACATGATGAGTGTCACCGAACAGGTACGTAGCGGTGAAGTACTTGCCACGGTGCTGAAAAACCTGAAGTAAATTTGTTGTACTCCAAGGCTGTCCATTGGTTGTCAAGGGTATGCGTTTCTCTGCATTTCGACGACTGATGGATTGCCTTGGGGCCGAGCCTGGATCTGTATCAGCGTTTTCGGAAGCGATGTGGGGCACCTCCTCAACATGGTCACCAATCAGCAAATCCGGGAAGTCGATAACCTCACCTGCTTTGCCCCCATCTGATAAACATAGCTACGGTGTCCGTGCCAATCCTGGACATGATGACCGCCTCGAACCGCTCACTGGCCATAAACCAAAGTACTCGCGAATGCTGAATGTGAGCGGCCCGCAAATCTAGTCTGAAAGAGCCGATTCGGCCCTGGCTTGAAGCCGTTTCCAAAGCGCACCAACTTGTTACCGAACGCCCCAACGTAGCGCAAAACCATATTCAAGTTACAACCACCACGCCTTCGCAAAAACCCTCTGAAAAAATTCGATACCCGGCAAACCTTTGCCCCAAGGGCTTTTCAGCCAGATCCAACACTTTATTGAACGACTATCCAATAAGTTGGCCGCTTGATTGCATATTCTTGTATGTACAAGTAAAGACGTATGAGTATGGGTCACGAAGACTCGACCATCGTCCATTGATTCGCTTGTGGCGCAACGATGCGCACAGGCTGGCTTACCCACTGCCTGGGTTAGTTTGGATTGATCGCTGAGGAGTTTTTTTCGTGACCGAGAATAAGCCTACTAAATACCGTGACGTCGAAATCCGCGCTGCTCGCGGCAACAAGTTGACCGCCAAGAGCTGGTTGACCGAAGCGCCGCTGCGGATGCTGATGAACAACCTCGACCCGGAAGTGGCCGAGAACCCCAAGGAGCTGGTGGTTTACGGTGGTATCGGTCGTGCGGCACGTAACTGGGAGTGCTACGACAAGATCGTCGAAAGCCTGACCAATCTGAATGACGACGAAACCCTGCTGGTGCAATCCGGCAAGCCGGTCGGCGTATTCAAGACCCACAGCAACGCCCCGCGCGTGCTGATCGCCAACTCCAACCTGGTGCCGCACTGGGCGAGCTGGGAACACTTCAACGAACTGGACGCCAAAGGCCTGGCCATGTACGGCCAGATGACTGCCGGCAGCTGGATCTACATCGGCAGCCAGGGCATCGTTCAGGGCACCTACGAAACCTTCGTTGAAGCCGGTCGCCAACACTACAACGACAACCTCACCGGTCGTTGGGTCCTGACTGCCGGTCTGGGCGGCATGGGCGGCGCTCAACCGCTGGCCGCGACCCTGGCCGGCGCGTGCTCGCTGAACATCGAATGCCAACAAGTGAGCATCGATTTCCGTTTGAACAGCCGTTATGTCGACGAGCAAGCCACCGACCTCGACGACGCGCTGGCCCGCATCGCCAAATACACCAGGGAAGGCAAGGCGATTTCCATCGCCCTGCTCGGCAACGCGGCTGAAATTCTGCCGGAACTGGTCAAGCGCGGCGTGCGCCCGGACATGGTCACCGACCAGACCAGCGCCCACGATCCGCTCAACGGTTACCTGCCAGCCGGCTGGACCTGGGAAGAGTACCGCGCTCGCGCCAAGACCGAGCCGGCTGCCGTAGTCAAAGCCGCCAAGCAATCCATGGCCGTGCACGTCAAAGCGATGCTCGACTTCCAGAAAATGGGCATTCCGACCTTCGACTACGGCAACAACATCCGTCAGATGGCGCAAGAAGAAGGCGTCGAGAACGCCTTCGACTTCCCGGGCTTCGTACCGGCCTATATCCGTCCGCTGTTCTGCCGCGGTATCGGCCCGTTCCGTTGGGCGGCGCTGTCGGGCAATGCTGAAGACATCTACAAGACCGACGCCAAGGTCAAAGAGCTGATCCCGGACGACGCCCACCTGCACAACTGGCTGGACATGGCGCGCGAGCGCATCAGCTTCCAGGGTCTGCCGGCACGTATCTGCTGGGTGGGTCTGGGTCTGCGCGCCAAGCTCGGTCTGGCGTTCAACGAAATGGTTCGCAGCGGCGAGCTGTCGGCACCGATCGTGATCGGCCGCGACCACCTGGACTCCGGTTCGGTGGCCAGCCCTAACCGCGAAACCGAATCGATGCAGGATGGCTCCGACGCCGTGTCCGACTGGCCACTGCTCAACGCCTTGCTCAACACCGCGAGCGGCGCGACCTGGGTGTCCCTGCACCACGGCGGCGGCGTCGGCATGGGCTTCTCCCAGCACTCGGGCATGGTGATTGTCTGCGACGGTACGGACGAAGCGGCCGAGCGTATCGCTCGCGTGCTGCACAACGACCCGGCCACTGGCGTCATGCGTCACGCCGATGCCGGTTACCAGATCGCGATCGACTGCGCCAACGAGCAGGGCCTGAACCTGCCGATGATCACCGGTTGATCTGTCGGTCAGGGGCACATGGAGATGGGGAAGCTGTCCAGGCTGAAACCATTATGGGTGCGAATTAACCGGCGTAACTGACGGTGGCTTTTATGGTTTTGTCTTGTGTGCACAAAAATAGTTGTGCGCACAGACATTGGAGATTCGGCCTGAGCCGGATCAGTTCGCAACACTCCATTGATTAGGCAGGAAGTATCAAGATGTCGAAGAAATCAAGCTGGTTGGGTTCTGTAGCGCTCAGTGCAATGGTTCTGGCCTGTGCTCCGGCACTGCAGGCCAAAGAGTGGACCTCGGTGAATATTGCAACAGAGGGCGCCTATGAGCCCTGGAACCTGACGCTGCCAGGTGGAAAAATCGGCGGCTTCGAACCGGAGCTGATGGATGTCATCTGTCCGCGCATGAAGCTCAAGTGCAACATCGTCGTACAAAACTGGGACGGCATGATCGCCAGCCTCAACGCCGGTAAATTCGACGTGCTGATGGACGCCATTGTCATCAACGACGAACGCCAGAAGGTCATGGCCTTCTCGACGCCTTACGCCCAGACACCGGCCAGTTTCGTCGCGCTCAAAGCCGATCTGTTGCCGGGCAAAACCGGCGCCGACGCCGCCGTCACGCTGGGTACCGATGCCAAGGAAGTACGTGCCGGCGTTGAAGAGCTGCGCAAGGCGCTCAAGGGCAAGACCATTGGCATCGCCTCTGGCACCATTTACACGTCATTCATTGATCAGAACTTCAAGGATGTGGCGACCATTCGTGAGTACGGCAGCTCGGCCGAAGCCATTCTCGATCTGCTGGCCGGCCGTATCGACGTAGCGTTCGATGACGTGACCTTCTTCAATTCGGTCATGGACAAGCCTGAGAACAAACCGCTGGTCTTTACCGGTCCGGTCATCAAAGGCCCGATCTGGGGTGCAGGCGAAGCGCTGGGCTTCCGTCAGAAAGACCCGGAACTCAAAGCCCAGTTCGACGCAGCCCTCAAGGAAGCCATGGCTGACGGCACAATCAAGAAACTGAGCGAGAAGTGGTTCAAGGCAGACCTCACCCCTCAGCATTGATTCTGAATGGCCCGACACCGTGAAGGTTGCCGGGCTGCTTAAACCTTCTCATAAGTAGGACCCTCTATGAACCTCTTGCAGCTACTCAGTTTCGGTGACTCAGGCTGGGGAATGGCGCTGCTCAAGGCAGCGGGCATGACCGTGATATTGACCCTGGCAGCCCTGCTGGTGGGTGCGGTATTTGGCAGCCTGGTCGCTGCTGCCAAGCTATCCCGTCGACGCAGCTTGCGCTGGCTGGGGGATCTGTATTCGATACTGTTCAGGGGGATCCCTGAGTTGCTGGTGATCTACCTGTTCTACTTCGGCGGTGCCAGTGTGGTTACGGCGGTTGGCCACTGGTTCGGTGGTGAAGGCTATATCGACGTACCGCCTTTTCTGGTCGGCGCGTTGGCGGTCGGGCTGATTTCCGGCTCCTATCAGGCTGAAGTCTACCGTGGCGCTTTTCTCGCGGTATCGCGCGGCGAACTGGAAGCAGGACTGGCCATCGGTATGACCCGCGCGATGCGCTTCAAACGTATTCTGGTCCCCCAGGTGCTGCGATTTGCGCTGCCCGGGCTGGGAAATGTCTGGCAAATGAGTCTGAAAGACTCCGCTCTGATTTCAGTCATCGGCTTGGTGGAATTGATGCGTGCCAGCCAGGTCGCGGCCGGTTCCACTCGTCAATATTTCACGTTCTACATCATCGGGGGCATCGTGTACCTCATTCTCACTGGCCTGTCTGGTCGGCTTTTCCACATGGCTGAGGCTCGCGTGCGTCGCACGCGGCAACGCAGCCCAGTCTAGTTCGAGTCGGGAGCGCCACTTATGATCGATTTTCCGTTTCTCGCTGACACCATGCTCAAGCTTTTGGCAGCGCTGCCCACAACGCTGACGCTATTTTTCAGCTCATTGGTGATCGGCCTTACCCTGTCCGTAGGCATTGTCAGCCTGCGGGTCAGCCGCTGGTGGTTTTTCAGCTATCCGGCGCGGTTCTACATCATGTTGTTTCGCGGTACGCCGCTGCTGATTCAAATGTTCCTGATTTACTACGGGTTGGGCCAGTTCCCCGCCATTCGCGACAGCTTCGCCTGGGTACTGCTCAAGTCGCCCTATGGCTGCGCGGTGGTTTCACTGGCCTTGTGTACCGCCGGTTACACCGCCGAAATCATTCGCGGCGGGCTGCTTAGCGTGCCACAGGGGCAGATCGAGGCGGGCAAGGCCGTGGGCATGTCGCCCTGGGAACTGCTACGCCGGATCATTGCGCCGGTTACCCTGCGCCAGGCCTTGCCGGCCTACTCCACCGAAGCCATTTTGCTGGTCAAGTCCACGGCGCTGGCCAGCCTGGTGACTGTCTGGGACGTCACTGGCGTCGCGCAACAGATCATCCAGCGTACCTATCGCACGATGGAAGTGTTCATTTGCGCGGCCTTGATCTACCTGGTGCTGAATTTCCTGGTCGTCCGTGCTGTCGCCTGGCTCGAGCATCGCCTCTCGCCGCACTTGCGTGAGCGGCCAGTCGACGCCATCAAAAAAGCCAGCCCTCCGCTGACTACCCATTCCTGATTTGATACGGAGCATGCCATGAGCACTCAGCCCGCTTCAGCCTTGTCGGTAACCAATATCCAGAAGTCCTTCGGCAGCGCACATGTCCTCAAGGGCATTTCCCTGGAAGCCCACAAGGGCGACGTGATCTCGATCCTCGGTGCCAGTGGATCCGGTAAAAGTACCTTCCTGCGTTGCATCAACCTCCTGGAAACGCCCGATCAAGGCATCATCAGCGTCAATGGTGAAGTGATCGAAATGAAACAGCATGCCGACGGCCGCCAGACCCCGAGCAACAGCCGCCAGGTCGAGCGCATGCGCAGTTGCCTGGGTATGGTGTTCCAAAGCTTCAATCTCTGGTCGCACATGACGGTGCTGCAAAACATCATTGAGGGCCCGATGCGGGTGCTCAAACGCTCCCGTGCCGAATGTATCGAGGAAGCTGAGGCCCTGTTGCACAAGGTCGGCCTGTACGATCGCCGCGACTATTACCCCGCGCACCTGTCCGGCGGACAGCAGCAGCGGGTAGCGATAGCACGCGCGCTGGCGATGAATCCACAAGTCATGTTGTTCGACGAACCGACCTCGGCACTTGACCCTGAACTCGTTGGAGAGGTGTTGCGGGTGATGCGCTCTCTGGCCGAGGAAGGCCGCACCATGCTTGTAGTCACGCACGAGATGGGCTTTGCCCGGCACGTGTCAAATCGGGTGGTGTTCATGCACGGTGGCCTGATCGATGCCCAGGGCACACCAGCAGAACTATTCGAAGGTTTGCCCACCGAACGCTTTCGGCAATTCGTCTCAAGCCATCATGAGAGAAGTACCGAATAAGCATCACCCAGGGTGCGCGCCTTGGCGCGCACCCTGCCAGTCCGCTTCAGACTGGGTGAGAAGCGAAAGCGCACAGCCGGCAAAAGCAACTCACTTACTCATACGTTCCAATGAAGCGATCACGTTGGATTTCGCGGATACATCCGCGCCTACAGGCCCGCCTCAACTTTCGAAAGCTGCAACAACCCAATCAGCCTCTGCACATCCACCCGCCCCCGCTTGGCCGCTGGCACAAACGCACAATAAGCATGCCCCAACTTCAACGACGCAGTAGAAAGCGCAATCAAACGCCCCGCCTCCAAATCCCGCTTCGCAATCACCTTCTGCCCCAAAGCAATCCCCATCCCCAGCTTCGCAAGGGTCACCGACAGGCTCGACAACCCCGAGCGGCGGCCATGTGCGGGGTCCGGTGAGTCCCCTACTTCGCTGGTGAACCAATCACTCCACGTAGGATGCGACGCATAGTTGGGCCCCCATTGGGTATGGATGAACAAACTTTCGTGAATCTGTGTGAGATCGAAGTCCTTGTTACCGTGCCGATACCAAAGCTCCGGCGCGCAAACCGGCAGCACTTCGTCATGGAACAAGGGGATGGCCTCAAACGAGGGGTAGTGATAATCCCCATAGCTGACGCGAAGATCCACGTCATGCCGGGCGAGGTCGACCGGGTCATCTTCCACGCGAACATCCACCGACAGTTGTGGGTAGATCTCCAGCAGCTCTGACAACTTCGGGGCCAGCCAGCATTCGGCCAGGGAAAACGGCACGCTGACAATAAGCCGTGTGCGCATTTCCCCTTCGAGTATGCGCACGGTCATCGCGGCAATGTCACCCAGCGCCCGAGAGGTTTGCGGATAGATCGCCAGGCCGGCGTCGGTGAGGGCCAGGCGGTTGCCGTTGCGTACGAAGAGTTTCTTGCCGAAGTAGTCTTCCAAATGGCGAATCTGCTGGCTGACGGCCGCCGATGACACGCCCAGTTCTGCCCCCGCCAGCACAAAGCTGCCCAGCCGTGCTGCGACTTCGAAGGTCCGAACGGCATTGAGGGGTGGTAACCGTTGCATGAGCGCGTCTCCCATAAGTTTTACTAGGGGGATCCTAACAATTTATGCCGTTGTTACGAAGATTTTCATGGGGTACGTTGGAGCCATCTACAACGAGAGGGGCATCATGAACAACGTCATAGATCTTGAGCGCTATCCACTCGACCGTGAAGGCAGCGAAGAGTGGAACCGCCTGGTTGAGAAGTCCCGCAACGAGCTGAACCTGAATGGCATGTTCAATCTGGAAGGCTTTATCGCAGAGGACAAAGTGCGCCTGGCGACCAAGCAAATTCAGCCGACCATGAACAGCGAATCCCATACCCACAGCCGCACGCACAATATTTACTTCAAACCGCAGATCGAGGGCTTGGCGGCGGATCATCCGGCATTACGCAACGTCGAGACGGTCAGCCATACCCTGTGCGCAGACCAACTCAAGGGCAGCCTTGTCAGTGACGTCTACGAGTACCCGCCCCTGGTGGCCTTTCTGGCCGCCGTCATGGAGAAGCCGCACTTGCACGTGATGGCCGACCCCTTGGCGCGCGTCAACGTGATGAGCTACCGCCAGGGCGAGACCTTGAATTGGCACTTCGATCGCTCCGAATTCACCACCACACTGATGCTGCAGGCCCCCGAAGAAGGTGGCGAATTCCAGTACCGCAGCGACTTGCGCACCAGTGATGATCCCAACTACGCCGGCGTGGCCGAACTGCTTGAGGGGCGTGATCCCCAGGTGCAGAAACTCAAGCTGCGCGCCGGCACGCTCAATGTGTTTCGCGGTAAAAACACGGCGCACCGCGTCACCCCGGTCAAGGGTAACCGCGAACGGATGGTGGCGGTTTTCTCGTACTACGAAAAACCCGGTGTGCTGTTCAGCGCTGAGGAACAACTGGGCTTTTACGGCCGAACTGCCTGACTCGTACGCAACACTCTAATAAAAAGGCCCTAGCCTCGCCTTATGGCGGTCATTGCTTGCCCCTGCCGATCCTTTTCGAACTCTTTGGGGAAACACATGCATTCCATCACTCGCTTTACCCGAAAGCTGCTCGCCTGTACCGCCCTGGGCAGCAGCCTGCTGTTTACTGGCATGGCCGCTGCGAAGGACTGGACAACGGTTCGTGTGGCCACCGAAGGGGCTTACGAACCCTGGAACACCACACTACCCAACGGCGAGATTGCCGGTTTCGAACCTGAACTGCTGAAGGACCTATGCGCGAGGATCCAGCTTGAGTGCAAGCTTCAAGCCCAGGACTGGGACGGGATGATCGCGGGGCTTAACGCCAACAAATTCGACATGCTGATGGATGCCATCGTGATTACCCCGGAGCGTGAGGCCATCGTCGCTTTCTCACAGCCGTATGCGGCCACGCAGGGTGTATTTGTCAGCTCAACGCCAGCGGCGACTTCAAGCGCCCCGAGTGATGAAGTGGTCAAGCTCAGCGGTGATCAGAACAACGACCAGGCCACCATCGATCAACTGCGCTCGCTGGTCAAAGGTAAGGTCATTGGTATTCAGTCCGGCACGGCTTACACGGACTTTGTGGAGAAAAACTTTAAAAGTGTCGCGACCATCCGGGTCTACAAAAAGTCCGGCGAGCACATGATGGACCTGAACGCAGGCCGCATTGATTTTGCTTTCGATGACGTGACGTTTTTCTCCTCCGTGCTGCAAAACCCGGAAAACCAGGCGGTGCACATGGTCGGCCCCAAGATAGGTGGGCCCATCTGGGGCCCGGGCGAGGCCCTGGCGTTCAGGAAGGGTGATACTGACTTGAAGGAAAATTTCAACCATGCCCTGAGCGCAGCCCTGGCGGATGGGACGGTCAAACAGCTTTCGCAGAAGTGGTTCAAGGCTGACATAGCGCCTTAGGGAAGGCTGTTCGCCACGGCCTGACGAGCCGTGGCGCGCTAATGGTCACCGCGACCTCAGGGCGCCAAGGTGACAGTCAGGCGCCTGGCATTTCGCTCCAGCCGCCGAAGGGTACGCGGATCGATCCCCCTGGCAATCAGAGCCCTGGCAGCATCACGCAACGCGCGTGCGTCCGGTAAACCAATTTCAGGATAGGTACCGAGGGAAATACGGGGTTGCTTAGGCGCAGCGACCGAAGATTGCCTTCGGCCGCCGCGCCAGCAGTGGGCAAAGCCCGCTGTGGATCAGTAGGTTTCCAGCTTAAACGGCGCGTCCGCAGTGGCGGCGTTGCCGGTGCTGAGCAGACTTGCCGCATTTGGCCGCTTCAGGACCGTGTCACGGGTCTGTATTTCCACCTCGATACTGTCATCGTCAATCGCCGAGTTATCGGCGTTGAGCGGCAGCTTGAAGGTGGCCTTGGCTTCCAGGTGCGTCTGGCAGTTCATGCAACCTTCGACGTGCCAACGGCTGAGGATCGGCCGGGTACCCAGGTACTCGCGCTTGCCGTCGACCTTGGCGTAGGCCGAGATCAGGAACGAACCACGGATTTTCGCTCGGTTGATACGGCTGACCCGCAGGGTCTTGCCGGTTGGCTGCGGTGCCTCGGCCTTGAACAGCAACTGCTTGGCGGGTTGGGCATAGGCATCCAGGGAACCGGCGCCATAGACGTAGCCCAGTTGCTTCTCGATGTTGATGCAGTCACGGGTGGTGATGGGTTTGCCGTCGGCCTTGACGAAGGGGTCCAGGGTGGTGTCCAGGCTCAGTATGGCGTTCGGGTCCAGGCCCGCGCCGCCCGCAGGGGGTTGCACGCCGTCGGGTTTATAGTAAGTGGCTCCGGGATCCTTGGGGTCGATGCTGAATTCATCGGTGGCCCCTTGCCGGCGCTGCCAGGTCCAGAACACATAGTCGATAAAGCAGTGGTGGAAGAAGAAAACCGGGTCCAGGCCGGCGGTTTCATTCTCGCCCATATCGCCATTGGCCCCGGGAATCGCCGAACTGTCGCCCTGGCCCGGGTAGTCGAAACCGCCGACCGCCAGGTGCATGAAGTTGTGGGGCTCCTCCAGCGGTACATAGTGAGGGCCCTCTGGGACGGCGTCGTTCTTCGCGCCGGCGGAGGTGGTATTGGAGAACAGCGTGTAGCTCGGAGAGTCGAGGCAGGCTTCGAAGCGACTGAACACCTCGCCGCGCCACTTGCCACCGATCTTGATCTTGCCGCTCAGCCAGGTGCTGACGTTCTCATTGAGGTAGGTGATGTTCTTCGCCGGGTCCTTGAACTGCGCGTTGTGTGCCGCCGTGGCTACGCGGTCCGGTTCGGTGCCCAACAGCCCGGACAGCGGATAGCGCACGGTCTCGTAGCCTTCGGGCTTGCTGTAGATGATCGGTGTGCCCGTGACCTCATCGGCGATGGCTTGCGGGAACACGAAAGAGCGCAGCGGGTTTTCGATCTTCTGACCGTCGATCACGAAGGATTCCTGGGTCAGGGCCGAAGGCAGGCCATTTTCTCGTGACTCGTCGCTACATTCATCCCAGAACGGCAGGGTGACGTTTTCACATTTGGGAATGCTGCGCAGCGCCTCTTCCAGGCGCCAGAGATAGGCGCGGTGCCAGCTCGGAAAGAGCACCGTGCCGTGCTGGCAGTAGCCGCCCCACCAGTTGGGGTCGGTCTTGCCTTCACCACGGAACGGCTCGCCATGCAGGCCACCGATGGAGAAGAAGGAGTTGGGGTGGCTGGCGGGAAGATCCTTGATGCCTTTCCAGGCACGGATCAGTGCTTCAAGTTCATCTTTCTTGCCGTGGTCATAGTCGTACTGAACATCACTGAGAGAACGGCGTACACGAGGGGCGGATGACATGGTGACCTCCTTGTTGCCAGAAGTCCCGAAAGGCTCGGGGGGTTACTGCTCCATCGTCAGCATATATGGGATCTAGCAACGTGCCAGTACGAACGCCGATACAGCACAGACCAGCGGCTCATATTGGTCGAAAACAGATGAGCGGCACCTGACGATTTCAGCCTTCGGGCCGGAAACCTCCGGTTACCCGTATAGGCTTTCGGCCTGAAACGGTCCTGCCACGACCGCGAAAAACACCACCCGAACTCCCCTCCTCGCTGATCACTACCTCACCCCATAGATACAGCCGGCGTCGATCAGTACCACTCAGCACATGCCAACGAAAACGCCTTGCAGGTGGGCTGGCGTCAACTACGCTCCCCAAAAGCTGCCCTTGGGTATTCCTTTCAGGCAGCAGGACCGCCGGTTTTTCCGTCCGGGCATCGCAACGCTTATTAGCAGGACGCTATACACCTGACGACGCAAGCGCGTTCGCCGCGGTGTTCCCCAGGAGGGGCCATGCCCGCACCAGGCCAGTACTTGATTGCAATCCCGGTCTACGATGGCGTGGACTTGCTCGACGTCAGCGCCCCTTACGAGCTGTTCAACTGGATGGCCCGGATCGAACCGCAGCACAACCCCGCAGCCCCACCCCGGGTAGTTCGGCTGATATCCCTTGATGGGCCGTCCATCACCACCCGGGACGGCCTGACGCTCGGCGGCGATTTACCGATTTTCGATCAACACTCTGAATACATCAGCCTGCTGTGGATTCCCGGCGGCGAACCTGACGACTTACAACGCCTGATGGGCGATACCCTGCGTATGAACTGGCTGTTGCGACAAGGCGAGGCCGCGAAATTTTCCGCCTCCGTCTGCGAGGGTGCATTGCTGGCTGCCGCAGCCGGTTTGCTGGATGGTTACGATGCCACGACTCATTGGGCCTTCATCGCCTGCCTGAAACTCTTCACCCGCGTCAATGTGGTGGAAGGCTATCCGCGCTACATCGTCGACAGACAACGCATCACCGGTGGTGGTATTTCGTCGGGGCTGGATGAGGCATTGGAAATTATCGCAATGATCTCCAGCAATATCGTCGCCCAAAAGGTGCAGTTGACCATCCAGTACAACCCCGACCCTCCGTTCACCAGCGGTGATCCTTCCGTCGCCCAGCCGCCGGTCTACACCCCAGGGGCCGGCAGCACGTGCGACTTTTCCGGCATGGCCGCGACCATCGCCAATGTGCTCAAGCGCAAAGGTTCTTCCTAGGAGTCGCGCAGCCACCGGAAGGTCGATGCCGGTTCCCATGTAAGTCAGTTGATCAAAGGACACACAGCCGTCGAGGCTGTCGCTCACATTCGCGCAATGGCGCAGGGAGAACCACATGACTTCGCTTCGTATAGTCCTGGCCGGGTTGATGGCCTGTACAACCTCCTCGGCAGCGCTCGCCGAACTCGCGGCCCAGCCTTTCCTCGCACCGCCCAGACTCCTTGAAAAGGGACCACCGGGCACACTGAAGGCGACCGAACTGGCCCTTCCGGAAACAGGTTGCAACCCGGCGGGCGACATCACCCGCGACGGTCAAACCGTCGAACTCAACCTGCAAGTGCAGAAACGCGAAAATTATATCTACAACCCGGGCAATCCCGACGGCGCCAAGGACAAGGTCAAGCTGCGTTCCTATGGCGGTTGCCTGTCGGGGCCGCTCATTGATGTGCAGCCAGGCAACACCCTGCGGGTGCACCTGGACAACCAGCTGGATAAAAACGATCCCAGTTGTCCGGGGGGAAGCGATCCGGCGAATGGTGGGGCGGGTTGCTTCAATACAATCAATCTGCATTACCACGGTATGCACGTCTCACCGTCGGGCAACAGCGACAACGTGCTGTTGAACATCGCCCCGCAAACCAAATTCGAATACGAAATCAACATCCCCACCGACCACCCTTCGGGCACCTTCTGGTACCACGCGCACCGGCATGGTTCCACGGCGCTGCAGGTCGCCAGCGGTGCCGCGGGCGCCCTGATTGTGCGCGGCAGCCGCCCCTACGCCGGTGGCAAACCAGGTGACATCGACACCATTCTCAAGGACGCTGCCGGGAAGCCCATTACCGAACAAGTCTTTCTGTTCCAGCAAATCCCGTATGCCTGTTTCGACGACAAGGGCGCCATCATTACGCAAAAGGATGGCACCTGGACGTGTCCCAGCGACAAAACAGGTGTTGTAGAAAACTTCGATGCGCAACTCTCCTCGGCCACTGTCTGGGATGAGAGCGGTCGGTTCACCAGCATCAATGGCGTGGTGCAACCGACCCTCCAAGGCATTGCCGCGGGAGAAATCCAACGCTGGCGCTTCATTCACGGGGGTATCCACGACACCGTGAACCTGCAGATCGTGCCCATGAACACGACCAGCCCCAAAGCCAGTCTCGCGCTCAAAGGCGTGCTCAGCGGTACACCGAAGGAACAGGCTGCGCTGATCGCCGACCTGTGCCCGGTGACCGTGCCCGATTCCAGCAAACCGGTCGAGCTCGTCCCTCAATTCGAGATCGCCGCCGACGGACTCACGCGCACCGCTATTCGCCCCATCGGAGTGAACAAAAAGAGCGTCAGCGGTGGCATCGGCAGCAACTTCCTGCAACCCGGTTATCGCAGTGATGTGTTGCTGATGTTCCCCCGCGACGGCACCTACTGTGTGCTGAACCAGGCGGCAACACCCGCAGAACGCGCCAATGCCGGCCCCAATGGAGGCCCGGGCGGCCAGGGCCCGAACGAAACCCAATTGTTGGCGACGGTGATCGTCTCTGGCGGCAAGGTCGTGACCGACGATCCACAACGCTATATCCAGCAGGCGCTCTACGATGCCAACAAAACGGACCCATCGCTGCCCGCCGCCGCCCTCGAAGGATTGCGCAGCGGCAATCTGAACCCTTGGCGCGGAATGGACAACCTCAAGGATGCGGTGGTCAACAACGACATCCAGAAGGTTGACTTCTTCATCGGCAATCCACCATTCCCGCCCTCACCGCCTGCCACCCCGCCGACAAAACCGGGAGATCCGTGGACAGGCGCGTTCGGCTTCTTCATCAACTACAAGTCCTATGACCCGGACCGCATCGACTTCACTCGCCAGGTCAACACCACCGACGACTGGGTGCTGAGCTCGCAGGGCGAACCCCACATCTTTCACATTCACGTCAACCCGTTCCAGGTGATGGACGTGCTCTACGCCAAACCCGGCGATAAACCCAAAAGTATCTTCGGCCCCAATGGCGAGTGCCTGGTTCCGGCCGACGAACTGGGCCTGCAAAACCAATACTGCGGGATGTGGCACGAGTTCAAGGACACGATCTTTGTGCAGAACGATTACCAGGTGCTAGTGCGCACGCACTACGACCGTTACATCGGCGAGTTCGTCATCCACTGCCACATCCTCGACCACGAAGACGGCGGCATGATGACCAATATCCAGATCGTTCCAGACGTCAATGCCATCGGCGGTGGCATTGGCATGGCAGGTATGAAGCACGCATCGAATCAACACTCAGATTCCAAGCAACACTGATAAGGAGATGTCAGTAATGAGCAATCCCTTTGCAGGAAAATGGACTTACAGGAGCTTTCTCAACAACCCTGCGTTGACAGACGGTGACCCGGAAAAACTGGCGAACCTGTTGTTCGCGGAAGGCGTGTGGACAGTGGAGGACACCTTCAACGGGGCATTCATCGGCGAACTCGGTTTCGGGTCGAACGCCGTCATGGACTTGAAGGGGGTCATCACCCCCGCCCACAACGGTGTTCCAGACCACGTACACATTGAGGGCAGCGGACGGCCCGGGACCTCGACACAAGACTACTTCTACGATTATGACGGGTCGCTGACGGAGCGCTGGCCGAACGGAGTGAATCAGGTTCCGGCCATCACCGGATCGGTCATCCGCATGAAGCCTCACAACGGCGCGCCAGCTGGACTGGTCGCCTCGTTCATCGCCATCAAGGCAACCTAGGCGCTGCTGGTCGGGATACTACCGAGTCGCCAGGGCATTTCGAGCAAGGTGCATGCGTTGAGCACGAGCATGCTGGCGACCAGGATCCGGTCCACTGGAACTTTTGTTTGTTATTGAGGACAAGGAGTCGGGCATGACAATGACCTCCACCACAGCGCCTATCACCCACCCTGCCTGGTATGGGCAGATCCGCGATATGTTCACTTCCGAAGACCGGGAGCACATGGCCAGGCAAGGCCTCGACCTGGCCAGCTACGACGCAGTGATGAACCTCGCCGGCAACATCTACCAACAAGTGGCGGCGGGCAACATGCCGCTGCGACCCTGGTCCCCTGACTGGGTGGGTAAACGTTCTCACGCGAAGTGGTGTCGTGAGTTGAGAGCGACATCATGCGGCTAGGCCCAGTTCTACGCAGTTTTACTTACGACCCCTGGCCATTGCTTTTTGCCACGGCGGGACTCGGCCTGGCCCTTTGCGCTTACAACGAGGTGAACACAGAAGGTCCCGCGTTTTGCGTGGCCGCGAATGGGCTATCGATCATCACGAGTTGGCCCGCGGCGCTGCAAGCTGAGCTCGCACTCAACCCGCTCCATCGAATTCTGGCGGGTTGGGCCTTGATGCTTTTGGCCATGATGCCACCCCTTCTGGCGATGCCACTCATGCATGTCTGGCGCTCTAGCCTGCCAAGCAGGCGAATACGAGCGTCAGTCGGGTTCCTGCTCGGTTACTGTGCGCTATGGATGGCTGTTGGCCCCATTTTGACAGCCCTAGCGTTGTTGCTACAGATTGCTGTCATAAAAAACGCCCTGGCCGTGGCACTGCTGATCGCGATGCTATGGAGCGCAAGCCCGTGGCACCGTGCAGCACTCAATCGGGGCCATCTACTGCGCCGAATAGGTATGTTCGGCTGGGCTGCCGACAGGGATTGTCTGATATTCGGCATGACGCATGGCGTCTTTTGTATCGTTTCGTGCTGGGCCTGGATGTTCGTGCCGCTTGTTAGCGGGGCATGGCACATTCCGATGATGCTGTTCGCAGGCGCCACCATGCTGGCTGAACGGCTCACGCCTCCTGGGCCGCCGCGTTGGTGCTGGCACCCGTTTTTTTTACCGGTTCACCTTTACACCCTCCTCACTAAGCGCAATGCGGAGGGTCCCCATGGTTAGGCGTGCTTGTCTGGCAATCGGAGTGAGCTCGGTGACTTCTGTCCTGAACCAGGCCATGCGCTTCGCGTATCTGGACGGAGCCATTTTCGCGGCCCGTTCAATGGGTGAATGGGCGCTACGCAAGGGTTTCGGCGCCGACAACATAAGAGTCGTCGACGACGGTCCCACCGGCGGCATCGAGAATCCAGTCACACGCGAACGGGTGCAGGTGACGGTCGATGAGTTGTTTCCGGTGGGCGCCGAGGTCGTTGACCAGTTGATCCTGGCATATTGCGGTCATGGACTCACCGATACGAATATCGGCTCAATCTCATGGCTGTTCAGCGATGGACTTACCCCTACAAACTCCGTCTCGTATGGATTGAGGAGATTTGTACAGCTTTCAATGACGCAGGCACCACGAAAAAACCGATCTGCCAAGCACCGGATTGATGTACTGGAAAATGTACCCGTTGGGGCTAATGCCAGTCAGTTAAGACATTACGCGAACCGTAGCAGCTGGCGACGCCTGCGTCCGGCTGCGCAGCAGTCGTAAAACAGTCACTGCGGTATTCCAGACAAATCGTGGAAGCAGGATTTGCGACGGCTTCGGCAGCTGCTACGGGGGACAGTGCTGAACCTGAAATTCCTTAACTGACTGGCATTACCCATTGGGGCTGGATTTGAGTGTTTTCAGAGGATGTAGCGGGAAATTCAAAGAAAGACTTTTCTTTGGACGAAAAAATGGACCTCTTTTCAGAGATCCATTTTTTAATGCTTGGAGCGGGAAACGAGACTCTTATCTAGTGCCCTACCCATTGAAATCTAAAGATTATTTAACATTCCCTCAGCAGGAATAGACTCATTTTTGGACTTGTTCAGATGACCTGTCAAGAACAGGAAGAACATAATTCCAAGCCGTGCTAACAAGTGCTCTCTACAGCTAGTCGGCGTAGCAGCCATCAGACTGCCGTTATCACTCCCCCTCTTCGATGACCACATTCGGCTGACTGTCAGCACTGTCGAGACGTTGAAAGCAATCAGGCATTTTGCAAAAAATAGTTGTCGATCCGTCAACAAGGCGCAGATGAAGGCACCAAGGGACTGCTCTCAGTGCCTCGGATCGAGAACCGGCTTCGGTTCCACCTCCATGATCAGTTTCGATCAGGTAGTTAAATCCATTCGATTCCGATACTGGCAACTTCGTTCCATGGCAAGGAAAAGACGGAAAACACTGGGAGTGTGATGTTGATCTACGCTATGTCGCGCAAATCGGACCGGCCAAGGATCTTTTAGTACATCTGACCCAGCTCTCCTACCGTGGCAATGATGCTCAAGGTGGCCCCGATATTGATCGGATCTATGCGGTTATCGAGTATCTATTGCATCTGAGCGGGACTAACCCGTCAGCCTTTGAGCAGGTGCCGAATACGTACAGGCTTTCCAGCGATTTGAAAGCGCCGAGCGGCTGATTCGATTTTCAACTCTGCGCGAGTGACTCTACTGTGATGGCGTAGATGATCGAGCCAGGACTCGTCAAAAAACAGCTCTATCCACAGTTGCGGATTTTCGGTGTCCTGCATCAATTGCCAGGAAAAAGAACCATTGAGGTGGCGCATTCTGCGCACCTCTTCCATGGCCTCTTTGAAGGCATCGGCATCCGCCGTGTCAATCTCATACTCGACCGTGATCATGACTGGCCCACGCTCACCATCGACGTCGACATTAATCAACGGTTGAGGCCAATGCAGCGAAGGGGCCAGGTCATCTGCGCTCAGCGCGGGCAGTTTGACCCACCAGCCCACCGCGACTCCCACCCCCATGATTACGGCGGCAAAACTCAGCGATATCGAGATCGAAAGCCAGCTGGCGATCAGCCCCCACATCACACCGCCCATGGCCATGCTGCCAAAGAAAGTCAGAATGTAGACCGCCAACGCCCTGGCCCTTACCCACGCAGGTACCGATGTTTGCGCAGACACCTGGAGGCTGGACAATACCGCGATCCAGGCAGCACCACTGATGAGCATCACCGGGATAAGCAGATAGAAATCCCGAACCCATGCCAAAGCCAGCAAGACTGCCGCATAGATAAGGCTGGCCGATGCCACCAGCTGATTGACCGCAATATGACGACGAATTACGGGCAGAAACATTGCGCCCGCGACCGCCCCGATCCCGACGCAACCGAGCAAGATCCCGAATTGCTCAGCGCTGCCCTTCAACTCACCTCGCACAATCAGTGGAAGCAACGACATGCCGGCGCTAGCGCCCAGAAAAAAAGCCAGGGCACGCACCATGACTCGCTGTAGTTCGCGTGAACTACGGGCATAGCGCCAACCCACACGGATAGCGCCAAACAGCCGTTCTGCGGGCAATACGGACGGTTGTGGCGTACGACGCCACAAGGCGAGCACCGCGATAACGCCAAAGAAAGACAGGGCGTTGACGGCAAATGTCGCCCATGGCCCTACCAGGCTGATGATGATGCCAGCGATGGCCGGTCCGAGTGCTCGGGCAACGTTGACCCCCACGCTGCTAAGCGATATCGCGGCGGGAAGATCACTGGCTGGAACCAACTCAGGTGTCAACGCTGACCATGCTGGCATGGTCAGCGCTGTTCCAATTCCCATGGCCAGCGTAAACAGAAGTAAAAGCGTAGCGCTCATCAGGTCCGCAAAGGTGATCAATGCGAGCGCAAGCGCAATGACGGCCATCCCTGCCTGGACAGCCAACAGGTAACGTCGTTTGTCGATGATGTCGGCCAGCGCGCCAGCGGGCAGCGCTAGAAGGAACATGGGAGCGGCACCCGCTACCTGTACCAGAGACACCATAAAAGGACTGGCCGACAAGGAGGTCATCAGCCAGCCAGCACCCACTTCATGCATCCACGTCCCTATGCTGGATGCAATGCTGGCGAGCCACAGACTGCGAAACAATCCATGACGAAGCGGTTGCCAGGCCGACGTTGTCGGTGGCTGCTCATTAGTCATCGTACTCACCCTTCTCTCCCTACAGTTTGCTCAGGAGCGGCCAGCGATGCGACAGACTCGTACCCACTGCCAATCTTCCAGACCCGCCGACAAGAATCGTCGAGAAGATGATCAGCAGCAGCCAGGCGAACTGGCCCTCGGCCAGACTCCACTCGGGATGAACCCAGAGAACCGATACAACCAGCAAAAAGAGAACAGGCAGTGTCGCAAGGCGCGTCAGAAGTCCCACTGCGATGAATATCGGACAAAACACTTCCGCGAAAATTGCCAGAGACAAGGTTAACCGAGCCCCCATGCCAAACGGGTCTTCGATCAACGTCAGTTCGTGCTCAAAATTGAAAAGCTTAGGCAATCCGTGCACCAGCAACAGCATCAGTACACCGGTGATGCGTAGCCAAAACAGCGCCGCATCCGGTGCAGTCGTCGTATTCATATCAGATGTGGACATGTTCCATTGCTCCCCACCGCTCGCCTGAGTACGCCTCTTCCCCTATCAAGGAAGAGGCGCAATACAGATCAGTGACCTTCCGATGCGTTAAACATGGTTTTGGCATAAATCAAACCAAGACCATAAGCGCCGCCGTGAGCGATAGAGGTTTTCACCGTCTCGTTATAGGTGTCGCTGCGAGCCCAGTCACGTTGCAGTTCCAGGAGGTACTGGAGTGAGGTCATCGGACACGCACCGGCTTGAATCATGCGCTCGATAGCGCGCTCGTGAGCCTCATCCGAAACGTCACCGCACGCATCGCAAATGATGTAGACCTCGAAGCCTTGTTCAAGCGCCGAGATCGCAGGGCCGACAATGCAGACCGAAGTCCAGAGACCGGCAAGAACGATTCGGTCGCGACCGATCTTGTTCACAGCGACGGCTATGCGCTCGTCTTCCCAGGTATTCATGCTGGTCCGGTCAATCAGTTCCTGACCGGCGAAGACGGAGGTAATTTCTTCAAACATCGGGCCCGAAAAACTTTTTTCGGCGACGGTGGTAAGAATGGAAGGAACGCCAAACTCCTTCGCTGCCTTGGAGATCAGTGCAGCGTTATTGCGGAGTGAAACAGCGTCGATGGATTTGGTCGCAAATGACATCTGCGACTGAAAGTCGATCAGGATCAGAGCGTGGTTGCTCGGATTAATCAGACCTTTACCTGGTGCTGCTTTTGCGGTTGCCATAACACTTCTCCGGATATGTTTGAGAGGGGCTATTTTCGGCTTCGTTGGAGCAGAGCGATTGTATGGATGTGCGAATCTGGAAAAGTTTGTGCTGAGAAAATTCTTTCGCCAAGCATCTGGAGGCTGCTGTATTTACAACCCGTCCTCGGTCCGATCCAGCCGTTCACGCAAGAATTCGATCAGCGCCTGCACCGGTCGCGAGCCCTGGCGATGCTGCGGATAGACCGCCGATAACGTCAACGGCTCGGGGCGGAAGCTGTCCAGCACCGGCACCAGGCGCCCGTCCTTCAAGGCCGAACCGACAATGAAGGTCGGCAAATAAGTGATGCCCATGCCGGCGATGGCCGCGTCCTTGAGCAATTCTCCGTTGTTGACCCGCATCCTTCCGGTGACGTTCACGGTCAATGGTTTACCCTGTCCTTCGAACCGCCATTGCACCTGGCGACCGTGGCCGTAAGGCAGGCAGTCATGGCTGTGCAAGTCTTCGGGGTGAATCGGCGTACCGCGCTCGGCCAGGTAGGCCGGGCTGGCGCAGTACACCCGCTGGATGGCGGCGAGGCGTCGGGCGATCAGCGTCGAGTCTTCCAGCACGCCAATGCGCAATGCCAGGTCGTAGCCTTCACTGAGCAAATCCACCGGACGATCACTCAAGTCCACTTCCACCGTGACGTCGCGATAGCGCTGCAAAAACACCGGCAGCAGGCACCCCAAGTGCGCCACCGCGAACGACAGCGGCGCGCTCAAGCGAATGGTGCCGCGTGGCTCGGCGGTCTGCCCGGCGATGCCCTGCTCCACGTGTTCGACTTCGCTGAGCAGACGCAGGGCCGACTCGTAATAACTCTGCCCCAGGGGCGTGACATCCAGCCGCCGGGTCGAGCGGTTGAGCAGGCGCACGCCGAGGCGCTCCTCCAATTGCATCAGCCGGCGGCTGACGAACTGCTTGGACAGGCCCAACTGATCGGCCGCCGCCGTGAAGCTGCCGGAGTCCATGACCTGGCAAAAAATACGCATGTCTTCGAATGGATTCATTGTCACTCTCTGGTTGACAGTTAAACGCTTTATAGCCGCTTTTTCACTTTCAGGCACCTCATTAATCTGTGCTCACGGTGTTGCTGAGGCCTGAACCCCAGCGCCACAGCAGCCCGATCCCAAGGCATAAAAAACTCAAACGATTGAAAAAGGAATTGACCATGAGCCTCAAGAGAACCCTCACCGCTTCCCTCCTCGCCCTGTCCATCGGCAACGCTTTCGCCGCCGGCAGCCCCGGTGTCGAACACAACACCCAGGCCTTCCTCGATGCCCTCGCCGCCGGCGGTGGTAAACCGCTGGAACAACTGAGCCCGAAAGACGCCCGCGCGGTGCTGACCGGTGCCCAGGCCTCGGTGAAAGTCGATCTGTCCGGTGTTGAAGTCAGCGACAAGGCGATCAAGGTCGACGGCCAGACGATCAACCTGAAAGTGGTGCGCCCGGCCAAGGTCAAGGGTGAGTTGCCGGTGTTCATGTTCTTCCACGGCGGCGGTTGGGTGCTGGGCGACTTCCCGACCCACCAACGCTTGATTCGCGATCTGGTGGTGGGCTCCGGGGCAGTTGCCGTGTACGTCGATTACACCCCGTCGCCAGAAGCGCACTACCCGACTGCGATCAACCAGGCCTACGCCGCTACGAAATGGGTGGCCGAGCATGGCAAGGACATCGGTGTCGACGGCAAGCGTCTGGCGGTGGCCGGCAACAGCGTCGGCGGCAACATGGCGGCGGTGGTGGCGTTGATGGCCAAGGAACAGAACACCCCGGCCCTGCGCTTCCAGTTGCTGATGTGGCCGGTGACCAACGCCGGGTTCGATAACGGCTCGTACCAGCAGTTTGCCGAAGGCCACTTCCTGACCAAAGACATGATGCAGTGGTTCTGGGACAACTACACCACCAACCCGGCCGAGCGCGCGCAGATCCATGCCTCGCCATTGAATGCCAGCGCCGAACAGCTCAAGGGCCTGCCTGCCGCGCTGGTGCAGACCGCCGAATTCGACGTGCTGCGTGACGAAGGCGAAGGCTACGCCCGCCACCTCGATGCAGCCGGCGTACCGGTGACCTCGGTGCGCTACAACGGGATGATTCATGACTTTGGCCTGCTCAATCCGCTGAGTCAGATACCTGAAGTGAAGGCAGCAGTGCGACAAGCGGCGGCTGAGCTCAAGACCCATCTGAACTAAGCCAGTGCCCTTCCCCCACAGCGATGTGGGGCGAAGGGCTTTTTTGTGGGAGCGAGCAGGCTCGCTCTCACAAATCCGGTGCGAGCCACTCACTCTTTTCCGGCGGAGCTATTCCATGACTTTCATGTTTGCCCACCTGCTGTCCTGGAGCGCCCTGCTTCTGGTGCTCGACGCTCTGCTCTGGCACCTCGCCCCGTTCAAGCACCGCGCCCCGCGGGTCGGCGTGCGTCTGGCGTTGTTTCTGGCGTTCAGTGCGCTGGTCATCAACGCCGGCGTCAGCCCGTTGCAGGCGCCGTTGTTCGCCGATGATCATGTTGCGCAACTGGGCGCCACGGCGCTGGGGATTCTCTGGTGGCTGTACGCCGCGCGGGTGCTGACCGAAGTGATCGGTCTGGCCCTGATGCGCCGCATCGGTCACAGCGGTCGGTTGTTGCAGGACGTGATCGGTGCGCTGGTGTTCCTGGCCGCCATTGTCGCTGCCGCCGGGTATGTGCTGGAGCTGCCGGTCAAAGGTTTGCTCGCGACCTCCGGGGTGGTCGCCATCGTGGTCGGTCTGGCTTTGCAGAGTACGTTGAGCGACGTGTTCTCCGGCATCGTGCTCAACACCACCAAGCCCTATCAGGTGGACGATTTCGTGATGATCGATGGCGTCGAAGGCAAGGTGCTCGATATTGACTGGCGCGCCACCCATCTGCTGACCAGCGCTGGCACCCTGGCCGTGGTGCCGAACTCGGTGGCGGCCAAGGCCAAGATCGTCAACCTCAGCCGCCCGACCAACCTGCACGGCGTGTCGATCAGCATCATGGTGCCGAACCACATCCGTCCGCGCCGGGTGCTCGATGCCCTCGAGCGTACTCTGCAAGGCAGCAGCAGTCTGTTGCTCGATCCGGCGCCGAAAGCGCTGCTCAAAGAGGCCGGTGAAGAAATGTCCGAATACGTGGCCAGCGGTTTCATCGCCGAACTGGGCAAGAAAGGCGACGTGCGCAATCAACTGTTCGACCTCGCCCATCGGCACCTTGAAGCGGCGGGCATCTCGCGGCATCCGGACGGCGTGATCGAACCCTCGAGCCGCGCCCGCGCGTTGCTCGATGAAGTGAAGATTTTTCGCTCGCTTAGCCATGAGGAACGTGACCGCCTCGCTGAATCGATGGTGCCGCAGCAGTACAGCGCCGGCCAGGTGGTGCTGGATCTGGACGAAGTGCCGGACAGCCTGTTTGTGATTGCCACCGGTGTCGTCAGCGCCAGCGTGTCCGACGGCAATGGCCTGGCCGAGGCAGGCCGCATGGGGCCGAGCGAAGTCATGGGCGAACAGAGCATCCTTGCCGATACACCGTCCCAGGCGACGTTCACCGCGCTGACATCCTCCATCATCTACCGTCTCGACAAGAACCTGACCCGCCAGTGCATGGAGCAGCGCAGCGAAGTGGGCCAGGCGTTGAACAAGCTGCAGGCGGTACGGCAACAGAACAGTCGGCTGGCGTTGATGGCCAAGCCTGTGCCGGTCAGGAAAGGTGGGTTTCTGGGGTGGTTGCAAAAACGTTGAGCACAAAAATGCCCGCACATCGGCGGGCATTTTTTTCAGCGGATTACTTGGCAGTGAACTTGGTATAGCTATTGATCAGATTGCGATAGTTCGGCAGACGCTGCGACAGCAGATTCGCCAAACCTTCCATGTCATTGCGCCAGTCGACTTGCAGCTCGCAGGCCACCGCGAACCAGTTCATTAGATGCGCACCGGCGGCCGACATCCGCGCCCACGCCGCTTGTTGCACAGTGGTGTTGAAGGTGCCGGAAGCATCGGTGACCACGAACACTTCAAAACCTTCAGCAAGCGCCGACAGGGTCGGGAACGCCACGCACACGTCAGTCACTACACCGGCGATGATCAGTTGCTTGCGACCGGTGGCCTTGATGGCTTTGACGAAGTCTGCGTTGTCCCAGGCGTTGATCTGGCCAGGGCGGGCAATGAACGGCGCGTCCGGGAATTGCTCTTTGAGTTCCGGCACGATCGGGCCGTTCGGGCCGCTGTCGAAACTGGTGGTAAGGATGGTCGGCAGGTTGAAGAACTTGGCGATGTCGCCCAGCGCCAGGACGTTGTTCTTGAACTCGTTCGGGCTGAAATCCTGCACCACCGAGATCAGACCGGTTTGGTGGTCGACCAACAGCACAACGGCATCGTCTTTGTTCAGACGCGAGTAAGGAACGTTGCTCATGTGGAACTCCTCGATGGATGGTTGTTGCGGGGGAGCGCCGGTCACGAAGACCGGCGCTTTGTTTCGGAATCAGAAGGCGAAGCAGGAACAGCCGAATGCGCCCCAGAAACCGGCGAAATCGCTGACCGGCGCATTCGACTGGCGCGCCTTTTCATGGCTGTGCGTATGCACCGCGCACGGGCCGCTGCAATGGTGGACCTGAGCCTGCATCGGCGAATTCGGGCGCCAGTGGCCGGGGACTTTCATCACCGGCGACCAGTCCGGCAGTACCGGTACGCTGGCCGGCCCGAGTTTTTCGAAGTCGCCGGCGGCGTACACAACCTTGCCGCCGACCACCGTCAGTACCGACTCGATCCACTTGATCGCTTCTTCCTCGACGCTGAAGAAATCCGCGCTCAACGCTGCCAGGTCCGCCAGTTGCCCGACCTTGATCTGGCCCTTCTTGCCCTGTTCGGACGAGAACCAGGCGCTGCCGTGGGTGAACAGTTCCAGCGCAGTGGTGCGCGGCAAGCCTTCCTCGTACAACGCCAGACCACCGACGGTGCGGCCGCTGACCATCCAGTACAGCGAGGTCCACGGGTTATAGCTGGAAACCCGTGTCGCGTCGGTGCCCGCGCCGACCGGCACGCCCTCGGCGAGCATGCGTTTGATCGGCGGGGTGTGCTCGGCGGCTTTGCTGCCGTAACGCTCGACGAAGTATTCCCCCTGGAACGCCATGCGATCCTGAATCGCGATGCCGCCACCCAGCGCCTTCACCCGCTCGATGTTCTGTGGAGTGATGGTTTCAGCGTGGTCGAAGAACCACGGCAAACCGTTGAACGGAATGTCGCGATTGACCTTCTCGAACACATCGAGCATGCGGCTGATGGATTCGTTGTAAGTGGCGTGCAGGCGGAACGGCCAGCGTTGCTCGACCAAGTGGCGAACCACCGGTTCCAGTTCCTGTTCCATGGTTTGCGGCAGGTCCGGGCGCGGTTCGAGGAAGTCTTCGAAATCCGCCGCCGAGAACACCAGCATTTCCCCGGCGCCGTTGTGTCGCAGGTAATCGTCGCCCTGGTGCAGGGTGACGCTGCTGGTCCAGTTCTTGAAGTCGGTCAGCTCTTCCTTGGGCTTCTGGGTAAACAGGTTATAAGCGATGCGAATCGTCAGTTGCTGGTCCTTGGCCAACTTATCGATCACTGCGTAATCGTCCGGGTAATTCTGGAAACCACCACCCGCATCGATGGCGCTGGTCAGGCCCAGACGATTGAGTTCACGCATGAACTGACGGGTCGAGTTGACCTGATATTCCAGCGGCAACTTCGGCCCTTTGGCCAAGGTCGAGTAAAGAATCATCGCGTTCGGACGGGCCACCAACATGCCGGTCGGATCGCCGTTGGCGTCGCGCACAATCTCGCCACCCGGAGGGTTCGGCGTGTTGCGCGTGTAACCGACAACCTTGAGCGCTGCGCGGTTGAGCAAGGCGCGGTCGTACAAGTGCAAAACGAACACCGGCGTATCCGGCGCAGCCTGGTTGAGTTCTTCAATCGTCGGCATGCGCTTTTCGGCGAACTGGAATTCGTTCCAGCCACCGACCACCCGCACCCATTGCGGCGTCGGCGTGCGATCGGCCTGGTCCTTGAGCATGCGCAGGGCATCGGCCAGGGACGGCACGCCTTCCCAGCGCAGTTCGAGGTTGTAGTTCAAGCCGCCCCGAATCAGGTGCAAGTGCGAGTCGTTGAGCCCAGGGATGACGCAGCGGCCCTTGAGGTCAATGACCTGAGTGCCCGAACCGCGCAGGGCCATGGCCTCGGCATCGGTACCCACCGTGACGAAGCGGCCATTGGTGATCGCGACCGCACTGGCGAGGGGTTTTTCACGGTCAACGGTATGAAACTGGCCATTGAATAGAATCAGATCGGCGTTCATTGGTTTTCCTCAGGCAGAGTGGAATGAGGTTGTCCGGCTTTCAGCCACGGCGCGAACAGACGCGTCGCCCTGGGCATGAACAGGTACACCACCGAAACCACAATGGTCACGGTGATCAGAAAAGTGGCAACCACGTAATTGGACAGAAAGGCGTTGAGCTTGAGCAGCGGGCCCCAGATCAGCGGCACCAGCAAGGTATGCGGCAGGATCACCAGCAGCGTCACCACGGCCTGCTTCCAGCGCGGCGGTGGCGAACCGGCATCGGCCTGTGGCGCGAACCAGAATTCCTTGACCGGGTTGACCTCGGTCTGGTCCCCATCCGCCAGCATCGGCTCGGCTTCGTTGACCAGCTCCAGCCGTTGCGGCGAATCGAGCCAGCGCTGCATCGCCTCGGTAGAGCAAAAACGCAGCACGCAGGTAAACATGTCCAGGCCGGCGCTCTTGCCGCGAATCACATCCACCCCCAAATGCCCCTCGCTCTGCCCGGCAATACCGACAATCCGCCGCAGCCAGGCTTCATAGGGCACTTCAAAACCGGCCTTGACCCGGTGTTTGACGACCAGGGTCACGACTTCTTCGAAGCCGCGCACCGGGTGGGTGGTTGCAGGGTCGAATCGATTGGATTCAGGCATAACGAAAGGCTCCGGCGAAACGGAAATTGTGCGCAAGCACAAGTGAAAACCAGCGGCGTCGGTGCGCCAGGACTTGATTCGATAATGCCGGTGTGAGGGAGGGGAAAATTGAACGTATGTGCTCTCTTTGCGAGCGGACTTGAGCCCGACACTTTCCTGTGGCGAGCGGGGTTGCTCGCGCCGGCCGGTCCGCGCTCGGGCGCGGCTGTCGTAGAACCGGCTGATGTGTTCTACCTGATGAATCCCGGTGGTTGGTTTTGGGGCCGCTACGCGACCCGGCGGGAGCAAGCTCCCTCGCCACAAAAGCGGTTTCTGGCAGGAGTTTTTCCCGCTATGAAGCTGGAATATTCAGAGGCTCGGACATGAACTGAGTAATCCGCGACCGCAACCATCGCTCCGCCGGATCATTGTCGTGCACCCCGCTCCAGGCCATCGACAACTGTGCCTCATCGATGGGAAACGGCGGATCTTCGGCCCTCAAGGCACAGCCTTCGACCAGCGCGCAGGCGGCGTAGTCGGGAACGGTAGCGATCATTTCAGTCCCGGCGAGCAACGCCCGCAACCCACTGAATTGCGGCACCCCCAATACCACCCGTCGGGTGCGACCCACCTTGGCCAGATCAAGATCAATGTTGCCGCTCAAATCCCCCGAAAACGACACCATCGCATGGGGCCGCTCACAGTACTCATCCAGCGTCAGTGCTCCAGGCCGGTTGTCTGCGCGCAGCACTTTGCACGGGATATCCCGCAGTTTCTTGCGTTTGGCATTGGCCGGCAGTTCGGTGGTGTAACTGACCCCGACTGAAGTTTCCCCGGACGCCAGCAACGCCGGCATCAGCAAATAATTGGCGCGGCGCACCACCACAATGATTCCCGGCGCCTCCTCCCGCAGATGGCTCAACAGCGACGGAAACAAGCCAAACTCGGCGTCGTCCGACAGACCAATGCGAAACACATCACAACTGGTAGCCGGATCAAACTCCCTGGCCCGGCTGACCGCCCCGCAGATGGTGTCCATCGCCGGTTGCAGCTCCTTGAGAATCGCCAGCGCCCGTGCCGTCGGCTCCATGCCGCGACCGTTGCGCAGCAACAGCGGATCGTCGAACAGATCACGCAACCGCCCCAACGCGGCGCTCACGGCTGGCTGCCCCATAAAGAGTTTTTCGGCGACCCGGGTCAGATTCTTTTCGAACATCAGAGCCTCGAAAATCACCAACAGGTTCATATCGACGCGGCGCAGATCGCTACGGTTCATAGGTACGGTTCCATGGTGTTTTTCCAGCCTGGCAAAGTCTTTTGGACTTTACTCAATCATAGGTTTGCGCGCGCTGTTAACCGGAGGAATTAACAACGTTTAACTCGCAAGCCAAAGCCCTGCGACCAACAATCAAGCCTTCTACGCATACCTGTTATTCCAAAAGGGATGGTGCTGACCCACCGTGCAGTGCGCCAGCGCATTCCCACCGACCCGGACATTTGCCATGGCCCACGTTCAGCACAACGCCGCCCACGCATCAGCCACGCAAACGCGAAAATCCACCACTGGCGGCCTCAGCCCCTGGCGGGAAAGCCTGATCAAGCAGTTGATCCTCGAGCGCCTCAGCGAAACCCTGGAAGTCACCGAACTGGCCCGGGCCTGCGCGATGTCGCGCAGTCATTTCTCCCGTACCTTCAAGTGCAGCACGGGCCTGTCACCCCAGGACTGGATTCGTTGCCAGCGCATCGCCCGGGCCAAGCAACTGATCCAGAACACCGACATGACCCTGACGCAAATCAGCCTGGAATGCGGCTTCTGCGATCAGGCGCACTTCTGCCACATTTTCACCCGCAGTGAAGGCATCACGCCTTTTGCCTGGCGCTGTCAGGCGATGCGATCCGCCCCTCCCACCGCAGCAATCTCCGCCCCCTCATATACCGCTCAAATTCACCTCCCATGAAGAAGCCGAGCGGTATGACCGCTCGGCTTTCAGGGATGACGACCGAGAATCACCCCAGCAGTGGAATGCCACTCAAGCAAGGAGCGAAAACCGGCGCGGGCCGAACGCCCGCGCCGTGGCCAATCAGGCCTTGAGGAACGCCAGCAGGTCGGCGTTGAGCTGATCCTTGTGAGTATCGGTCAGCCCATGGGGCGCGCCGGGGTAGACGAGCAGTTTCGAGCCCTTGATCAATTTGGCCGAGGCGATGCCGGCGGCTTCGATTGGCACGATCTGGTCAGCGTCGCCATGTACCACCAGGGTCGGCACGTCGAACTTTTTCAGGTCTTCGGTAAAGTCGGTTTCGGAGAACGCCTTGATGCAGTCATAGGTGCTCTTGTGACCGGCGGTCATGCCCTGCATCCAGAACCAGTCGATCATCCCCTGAGAAGGCTTGACCCCAGGCTGGTTGAAGCCAAAGAACGGCCCGCTGGCGATGTCTTTGTACAACTGCGAACGGTCCGCCAGGGACGCCTGACGCATACCGTCGAACACTTCCATCGGCAGGCCGCCAGGATTGGCTTCGGTCTTGATCATCTGCGGCGGTACCGCGGAGATCAGCCCGGCCTTGGCCACGCGACCGGTGCCGTGTCGACCGATGTAACGCGCCACTTCGCCGCCGCCGGTGGAGAAACCGAACAGCACCGCATTTTGTAGATCCAGCAGCTCGATCAACTGCGCGAGGTCGTCGGCGTAGGTGTCCATTTCATTGCCAGACCAGGGCTGGCTGGAGCGGCCGTGGCCACGGCGGTCATGGGCAATGACCCGGTAGCCCTTGGACGCCAGGAAGATCATCTGTGATTCCCAGCTGTCGGCATTCAACGGCCAGCCGTGGCTGAAGACGATGGGCTGGCCGGTGCCCCAGTCCTTGTAGTAAATCTCGGTACCGTCGCGGGTGGTGAATGTACTCATGGTGATTGTTCCTTAACTAACGGGTCGGGCTGTTTGGGTGAATCAAACCGATAGATGGCCCATTCGGTCGGCCAGGCGTGCTACCCGCTCGCCCAAGTGCGCGGCGGTGCAGCGATCTTCGGGAGGTGGCGCATGGTCCGGGGATTGTTCGACATTCGACTGGGCCATGGCCCCCAGCGAACTGCCCAGGCGATTCAATTGCCCATCGAACACGCTAGCGCTGGAGCGCGCCGGCAGCAGGTCGAGACCGACCCAGATCATCGAGTGCTGAGCGGCGAACACCGCCATCTGCAGTAAGGTGTTGAGCTTGTCGCCGCACAGGCAGCCGGAGTTGGTGAACCCAGCGGCCAATTTGTCGCGCCAGGGCTGGGCCAGGTAGAACGACGCAGTAGCCTCCATGAAGCCTTTGAACGGCGCCGAGGCGCTGCCCATGTAAGTCGGGGCGCCGAAGATGATTGCGTCGGCGCGGTGCAAGCAGTCCCAGTGCTCGTCCACTTCCTCGACCGGAATCAGTCGGCAGGTACTGCCCAGGTGCCGTTCCACGCCTTGGGCCACGGCTTCGGCCATGACCCGGGTGTGCCCGTAGCCACTGTGATAGACCACCACCACGTTGCTCATTCCGGCATCCTCCAGAAGTGTTCATCCTTTTTGCTGCATGAAGCACAAAGACCGGTGCCTTCGGTTGATGGACTTGAAGTATTGGATTTTTGGGCGTAAATCGGACGCAGGACGAGTTAAACGTTGTTAATTTTCAACGGTGCACCAAAGACCCGACTCACCCCTTTGCCACCGCCGCACCCAGTAAATACGGAGCTGCGAACGGTACCGGCAACGCTGCAGCCGATGCGCACACCGGATAGTCGCTCGGCCACCGCGTTGCGCTGACGAAAAAATCTGAGGAACATGCTCGGATACCGCGTGATAGACGGATGCAAGCAGGAGTGACCCGTTGACCCTTTCCCCCGAACAGGCTGTGCATTTCGGCCCTTACCGGATCTACCCCGGACAACGTCTGGTGCTGGAGGCCGACCAGCCCCTGCGCCTGGGTCGGCGCGCCATGGACATTCTGTTGATCCTGCTGGAGCACGCCGGGGATGTGGTCAGCAAGCAGCAACTGATCGCCCGGGTCTGGCCCAAAAGCGTCGTCGAAGACATCAATTTGCGAGTGCACATCGCAGCGCTGCGCAAAGCCCTCGGCGACGGTCAAGCCGGCCAGCGCTACATCGTCACCGTGGCCCAACGTGGTTACAGCTTTGTCGCGCCATACTCGGTGGAACACTTCGACCAACGTCCCGTGAGCGGCGGGCACGAGCAGAGCGGCCATAACCTGCCCATTCGTCGGACTCGCATGATTGGCCGCCAGGCCTTGGTCGACAGTCTTGTGACGCACTTGCCACACCAACGCTTCATCACCCTCGTCGGCCCTGGCGGTATCGGCAAGACCACGGTGGCACTGCGCGTCGCCGAACAACTGATTGGTCGCTACCGGGACGGCATTCGACTGCTGGACCTGGCCCCGGTCAGCGACCCGTCGATGATCGCCCCCCACCTGGCGACGCTGCTGGACCTGTCGTTGCATGACGCGGATCCGATGACCGGTCTCGCGACCTTCCTGCGCGAGCGGCAGATGCTGCTGGTGATCGACAACTGCGAGCATCTGATCGACGCCATTGCGTTGCTCAGCGAAAGCATCCTGCGTGGCGCGCCCGACGTGAACATTCTGGCCACCAGTCGCGAGAGCCTGAGGGCCGAAGGCGAATTCGTTCAGCGCCTGGAGTCTCTGGACTGCCCACCGCCCATCTCCGCACTGGACCGCATCCAGGCCTTGAGCTTTTCGGCTGTGCAATTGTTCGTCGAACGGGCGATGGCCAGTCATGACAGTTTCGAACTGACCGATAACGAGCTGCCTCTGGCGATCGAGATATGCCGCCGCCTGGACGGCATTCCTTTAGCGATCGAACTGGCCGCAGCGCAAGTGGGCAACCTTGGCCTGAGTGGATTGCTGACGCAACTGCAAGGCAGTTTTCGTCTGCTCACACAGGGCTGTCAGACGACGCTGGGACGGCATCAGACTTTGCGCGCAACACTCGACTGGAGTTTCGAGCTGCTGAGTGCCTGCGAACAGACCTGCCTGCGCCGACTGGGTGTGTTCCGGGGCGGTTTCACGCTGGAATCGGCGGCCGCGGTGATTGTCGGCGAACACATCGAGCCCAGCGAGGTGTTTGGCTCGATCACGCAACTGGTGGCCAAGTCACTGTTGAACGTGGAGGTCGGCGACGAGCAGGTGTTCTACCGCCTGCTCGATACCACCCGCAGCTATGCCCTGGAAAAACTCGACCAGGCAGCTGATCTGCCAGATACCCGGGAACGCCACGCCGAACGCTGCCTGGCATTGATGCATCAGGCCCAGAACGACTGGGAGCACATCCAGACCGGTGTGTGGATCGAGCGTTACGCCCGCAGTCTGGAAGACATTCGCTCGGCCCTCGACTGGGGCCTGAACGCTCAAGGGCCGCAGGCACTGGCGATCCGACTGGCTGCGGCTTCGACGCCACTCTGGCAGGAACTGTCGCTGCTCAAGGAACACGGCGTGTACGTGCGCAAGGCCCTGGCGCTGCTCGAATTGACGCCCGAGCCCTGCCCTCGTCTGAAAATGGCCCTCAAGCTCGCCCTCGGCAGCTCCTGCTACCACACCCAAGGCGGCACCGCCGAAACCGTCGAAGCCTTTGTGAGCGCCAGAACCCTGGCCGAACACTGCAACGACGTGGCCGGTCAGCTCAGAGCCGTGTCCGGGCACATGGCGGTCAACCTCAGTTGCGGCAACTACCAGACGGCCCTGGAACAGAGCCTGCAATTCGATCGGCTGGGTTTGCAAGGCAACGCCGCTGTGTCCCTGAGTACACACCGTTTGCAGGTGCTGGCCCTGCACTTTGCCGGGGATCAGCAACAGGCACGGGAGAGTGCTGAACAGGTCATTCAGCGCATGGCCCAGAGCGGACACCTCAATCGCTTCACCCACGGCTTTGGCGTCCAGTACGACCAGAGCGTCGCCGCCCTGACTATTCTCGCGCGGATCCTCTGGTTGCAGGGCCTTCCCGAAAAGGCCTGGCGCACTGCCCGTCAGGCGTTGGACATTGCGATCGAAATCGACCATGGCACGTCCATTTGCTACACACTGGCACTGTCCGGCTGCCTGATCGCCCACTACAACGGCGACACTCAAACTGCCCGTGAACTCTTGCGCCTGCTGCTCGAGCAAACACAAAAACATTCGGTGCCACTGTTCTACAACTGGGCCCGGCACTATGCGCAGGTGATCGATGGCGATAACGCACATTCGAACCCGCAACCCGGCGCCGGGCTGATCAAGGAAATCATGGTCACCCTGGATAGCGGTTTCGTCGATGACGCATTGCTGGCACGGGCCAAAAACGGCGCTGCGGGCTGGAGCACGGCAGAAATCCTTCGGGCCAGAGCGAATGCTCTGCTTGCAGAGAACAGCCAGAGTGCAGCCGAGACCGTGCTGCTCAATGCGCTGGGAGTGGCAAAAGCCCAGGGGGCTCTGGCGTGGGAACTGCGCACTGCCACATCACTGGCCGAGCTTTGGCAGCATCAAGGCCGCCTCCAACAAGCCCACGACCTGCTGGCGCCGATCTACAACCGCTTCACCGAAGGCTTTGCCACACCAGACCTAAGCAAAGTCCGCCGTTTGCTCGACGAGTTGCAACGACACCGGCCGTCCTGACCCCCAGCGTGCCTGGCTGTTGTAGCGGGCATAACGCATTTCAAACACTCGCAGCAGTCCGCTCAGTTCAAGTTTTTCCAGTGCGTAAGTACGGGTGGTGTTGAGAAACCGGTAACGTGTCATGCCATTGCTGCGTTCAACCGACAACAGTGATTTCAGCACCAGCCGCTCCATCACCTCCACCAGACTGGTGGACCGCAGCACTGCACAACTGATGACACCGATGGCTGCGTCCAAAGTAAAAGCTGTTTTGAACACCGCCAGCCCCTGCAGCACGGTCTGTTCCAGCGGACTCAGCCGCTGATAGCTCCAGTCCAGCGCGGCCTTGAGCGTCTGATGCCGTGGCACGGCAGTGCGCCGGCCTTGGGTCAGCAGTTGAAAACAGTTGTCCAGTTGTGCTCGCAGCCCAACCAGTGCCAGCGCATCGATCTGCGCCGCTGCCAGTTCGATGGCCAGGGGCAGACCGTCGAGGCGCCGACAGATTTCCCGCACAGCCTTGAGGTCCTGTTCACGCAGAGCAAACCCTTGTTGGCGGGCACGGGCACGGCTGACAAACAGCTGCACCGCTGAATAGCTCATGACCTCACTGACACTCTGCAGCGCTGACATCGGCGGCACCGCCAGGGCTGGCAAACGCTGGACCGTTTCTCCCGCCACCTGCAGCGGTTCGCGGCTGGTGGCCAGGATCGATAACCGTGGTGCCGAAACCAATAGGCCCTCCACCAGCGAACGGCAACGTTCGAGCAGGTGCTCGCAATTGTCGAGCACCAGCAATGCATGCCGTTGCGCCAGGGCATCCACGCCAACATCCAGTTCCAGGGTCTGGCTCAGATAATCGACGAGTTGCACGGGGTCATCGATTGCCGCCAGATCAACGATCCAGACGCCATCGCGATAGTGCTGCAACAGCAGTTCGGCCACGCGCAAGGCCACCGTGGTCTTGCCGATGCCGGCCGGGCCGACCAGGGTGATGAAACGGCGAGCCGGCAACTGCCGGACCAGACTGCCAACGATCGAATCTCGGCCGGTCACTGGCGTGATCCGTGTCGGCAGGTTGTGCCGGGGCTGCTGAACGGTCTCGATCGAAACCTGGATCCCGTCCGACTCGCGCTGCACTGGGGCGATGAAGCTATAACCGCGCTGGGGAATATTAACGATGTAGCACCGCCCGTTCTGGCCGTCACCGAGGGCCCGACGCAGGGCAGCGATGTGCACGCGCAGGTTGATCTCCTCGACCACCGAAGTCGGCCAGACGTGGGCAATCAGTTCTTCCTTGCTGAGCACGTTACCCGCGCGCTCGACCAGTACCTGGAGGATATCCAGTGCCCGCCCCCCCACGCGCAGAGGCCGATCACCTTCCAGGACCAACCGCTGACTCGGGTGGAACGTGTAGGGGCCGAACCGCAGTACCGTATCGCTGTTTAAATCTCTGAGGCTGTTCATACATGTTCACGTGCTCAAAACCTGACCCGACTCAAGGCACGGAATCATCCGTTGCACATGTTCGCCCAGGCTCCCGCACCTCCGCTGCCAAGAGTTCACGAGTATCTTGGCAGGCATGAGTGACGGTACAACGGCGATGGAGGGAGCGTCACGGCCATTGCAGTGCGCAGGACGGACAAGAACGCTTTAACTGAACTGTTCGCGGTACTGGGCGGGGGTCAAACCCAGTTTTTCACTGAACAGAAAACGCATGTGCCGCACGCTGCCGAAGCCGCTCTTGTAGGCGACGGTCTTGAGCGGCAGGTCACTGGTTTCCAGCAGGTTCCTGGCGCAGTCGATACGCGCGCTTTGCAGAAACTCCATGGGCGTAATGTTCACTTCCCGGGCAAACACCCGAGCGAAATGCCGCGCACTCATGTTCACCAGGCTGGCCATGCGTTCGACGCTGAAAGCTTCATCAAGGTGTTCGAGCACATGGTTCTGCACCCGGGTCACCGGCGTTTCCTGGGGTGCCACCGCAGCCATCAACGGGCTGAACTGCGCCTGTCCGCCCTGGCGTTTCATCACCACCAGCAGCACCTTGGCCACGTCCTGGGCGATTTTCTTGCCGTGATCCTGAGCGACCACCGCCAGTGCCAGGTCGATACCGGCGGTGACCCCGCCAGAGCTGATCAGGTTGCGATCCTCGACGTAAATCTGATCGGTCTTCACCGTCGCCTTGGGGAAGGCTCGAATCAACCGCTCCGTGTAATGCCAGTGAGTCGTCACCCGATAACCGTCCAGCAAACCGGCATGCCCCAATATGAACGCCCCCGTGCAGATCGAGCCATAACCGGCCGACCGACTGACGGCGCCCCGTAGCCAGTCGAGCAACGGTGGATGTTTTTCGTTGTAGGCCCCCGGACCGCCCGGCACCAGCAGCAAGTCATAGCTGTCGCAGGCCTGGTCTATATGCACATCGGCCTGAACGCTGACGCCGTTGGATGCGCGCAACGCGCCATGCTCGGTGCCGATCGTCGACAGCTGATAACGGTCGCCCGGCTCCAGATAACGGTTGGCGATAGAAAACACCTCCATGGGCCCGGCCATATCAAGCAGGAGAAAGTCTGGAAACAGCACCATTGCCACGGTTTTCATGGGTTGGAAATCACTGATATCAAAGAAATAGGAAACGTAGCGTCAGCACTGAACATTATGGCCATTTGTAACAATAAGAATACATGAACCCGCTCACATAACTGTCAACCTGATCGAGACAGTATTTCAATTTCCATCTACTTATTGCACCAGCAGGTAAACATTAACCTTCTCCTCACTCGGACGAACTCTCGTCCCAAACAGGAGATTTCATCATGCTGACCCTTCGCAAAGCCTCTGATCGCGGCGCGGCCAATCACGGTTGGTTGAAGTCGTTCCATACCTTTTCCTTTGCCAACTACCGCAACCCGCGGGAGCAGGGTTTTTCCGACCTGTTGGTGATCAACGATGACCGCGTGGCAGCCGGTAAAGGCTTTGGCCAACACCCGCACCGGGACATGGAGATTTTCTCTTATGTGCTCGAAGGTGCCCTGGAACACAAGGACACTTTAGGCACAGGTTCGGTGATCCGCCCCGGCGACGTGCAATTGATGAGTGCCGGCAGCGGCGTGGCGCATAGTGAGTACAATCACTCGGCGACCCGACCGGTGCACTTCCTGCAAATCTGGATCGTACCGGACGTCAGCGGCGCCAAACCGCGTTATCAGCAAGAGCACTTCAGCACGCAGAAAAAACGCGGTCGCCTGCAACTGATCATCTCCCCCGATGGGGCCAACGGTTCGCTGCGGGTGCGTCAGGACGCCCGGGTCTATGCCGGTCTGATCGACGGCAAGGAAAGCGCCAGCCTCACGCTCGCCGCCAATCGCTACGCCTATGTGCATGTGGCCCGGGGCAAGGTCGAACTCAATGGCTTGCAGTTGCAGGCAGGTGACGGTGTGCGGATTCGGGAGGAACAGGCGCTGACCTTGAGCAACGGCGTGGATGCCGAAGTGCTGGTGTTCGATCTGCGTCCTCAAGAGCTGCCGGAAATGCCATGACCGTAACTTGCCTGGGGGGCGCTGTGCCCCCCGGGCTTCACTCATTGGAATGTGAAAACACTTCGACAGGGACAGCCAAAGAAAGACTTTTCTTTGGACGAAAAAAAATGGACCTCTTTTCAGAGATCCATTTCTTAATGCTTGGAGCGGGAAACGAGACTCACATCTCGCGTCCGACGAATATCGGCCACCGCAGGCAACTCTTCGGGCTGGTAGACCATGAGCAGATACTCTCCAGCCCTCTCCCGCTCGGGATCGATGGCTGCTCGGATACAACCCACATAAGGAAGTTTCAGCCTTCCTCGTTCAAACCAACCTACATCGCCATAACCGACACACGCGCAGACGGCTACCAAGACTACACGACCAGCGAGAGCCAGGGCGTCATCGCCAACTTCGGTTATCGCCTCAACCTAACCTGGAAACGCGTTTCTACCTACGCTTCCGCCAGACTGACAATGATCTCGCCGGGGGGTGACCAAACGCTGCTCGAGCACGACCCACACGCAGCCAACCCCACTTACGTGGCACGGAATGAGAGCCGTGAGAAACAGATACGACACCGATCCTTACGCCCTGTTCGGCGCGACCCTGCGCTACAACGCACACAAGCGCGACTGGCAGACCGGGCTACGACAACAAAGGCCAGGACGCGGTTCGGTAAACGCAGGGGGACGGCCTGGCGATGGATGGGGTATCGTGGAGTCTGCGCTGCGGCCTGCTGGCGATCGGTCAATTGATCCCCCCTACCTTGCCAGCACTGCTGTCCCAGCCACCTCCCAAGGCTTTATAGATCGCGACGATTCCACGGTACTGATCTGTTTCACCCAAGGCCTGGGCATCTTCGGCGTTGAGCCGCTCGCGCTGCGCATCCAGCAACACCAGATAATCCACGGTCCCTTCCTTGTACTGGATGGCCGCGAGGTCAGCGGCGGCGCGGCTCGACTCACTTTGCCTGATCAACGACAACAACCGTTGTTGGCGTTTGCCATAGTCGCTGAAGGCGTTTTCAGACTCTTCAAGCGCCAGCAGCACTTGCTGCTCATAGGTGGCCAGGGCGCCTTCGGCATTGGCGTCGGCACCACGGATGCGCGCCCGCACGCTGCCCAGGTCAAATGCCGCCCAGGTAATGCTCGGACCCAAGCTCCAGGCCCGGGCGGCGCTGGAGCCAATCTGTGAACCACGGCCGGCGGTGAAGCCGAGGAAGCCGCTCAGGCTCACCCGCGGGAACAAGTCGGCAGTGGCCACGCCGATTTCAGCCGTGGCGGACGCCAGCCTGCGCTCGGCCGCGAGCACATCGGGGCGCCGGCGCAGCAGTTCGGCGGGATCACCGATCGGCAGCGCTTTGGCAATGGCCGGCAACTTGGTGGGACTCAACGACACGCTCAAGGTCTTCGGGCGCTCTCCCAACAGCGTGGCGATGCGGTTTTTCTGCCGCACCTGCTCCGCTTGCAGTTGCGGCACCGTAGCCTCGACCGCCGCCAGACGCGCATCGGCACGCACCACATCGAGTTCATTGCCCACACCGGCGTCCCGCAGGCTGACCGTCACGGCACGGGAATCCTGCTGGTTCTTCAGGTTGGCCAGGGCGATTTTTTCCCGCAGTTGCGAGCCCCGTAGTTGGCCATAAGCGTCCACCAGTTCGGCAATCATGGTCACGCGCAGCTGATACAAGTCCGCTGCGGCGGCGTCTTCCTGGGCATCGCTGGATTCCAGTTGACGCTGGATCCGGCCAAACAGGTCGACTTCCCAGACCATGTCCAGGCCCAGGTCGTAGCGTTCCTGATTGACTCGACTCTCGGTCTGGCCGGGCACTTGTCCCCGCCCCTGTTGGCTGCTGACGCGGCTGGTGACCACCGGCAAATTATCATTGCTGACATCATCACGAATCGCCCGGGCCGCTTTCCAGCGGGCAAACGCGACGCGCAGATCGCGGTTGCCTTCCAGGGACTTGCTCACCAACTGGTTGAGCGTGGGGTCATCGAACTGCTGCCACCAGACCGTTTCGAACCGCGATTGATCGTAGTGCCCGCCCTGGATCGACACGACAGTGGCCGGCGCGGTGTCAGGGGTTTTGTAGTCGGGGCCCACCGTGCAAGCAGCCAGTGCGACGACCAGAAGGCTGGGTAAAAAAAGCTTCAAGGTGTTCATTAATGTGCCTCCGGATTCACTGCGTTTGCCTGGTGAGCCTTGGTAACTTTTCGCGCGTTTTTGCGCTCGATGGCGCGACGAATCAGCACGAAGAACACTGGCGTCAGCAGCAACCCGAAGAAGGTCACGCCGAGCATCCCGGAGAACACCGCCACACCCATCGCCCGGCGCATTTCCGAACCGGCACCTGTAGAGGTCACCAGCGGAATCACCCCCATGATGAAGGCGAAGGACGTCATCAGGATCGGCCGCAGCCGCATGCGGCAGGCGTCCAGCACTGCATCCAGCGGGGACATGCCCTGTTCCTGTTTGTCCTTGGCGAATTCGACGATCAGGATCGCGTTCTTGCACGCTAGGCCGACCAGTACGATCAGGCCGATCTGGGTGAAGATGTTGTTATCGCCCTTGGAAATGATCACCCCGGCAATCGCCGACAGCAGGGTCATTGGCACAATCAGGATCACCGCCAATGGCAAGCTCCAGCTTTCATACAACGCGGCCAGGACCAGGAACGCCAACAGCACGCAGAGCGGGAACACCAGCAACGCGGTGTTGCCGGACAGGATCTGCTGGTAGGTCAGGTCAGTCCATTCGTAGGTCATGCCGTTGGGCAGCTCTTCTTTGAGCAGCTTTTCAATCGCCGCCTGGGCCTGGCCGGAGCTGTAGCCCGGCGCGGCGCCGCCGTTGATTTCCGCGGTGATGAAGCCGTTGTAGTGCATGACTCGATCAGGCCCCGACGTCGGGCTGACCTTGACGAACGTGGCCAGCGGGATCATTTCGCCTTTGTTGTTACGCACTTTCAACTGACCGATCTGCTCCGGTTCCTGGCGGAACTGCTGTTCGGCCTGCACGTTGACCTGATAGGTCCGCCCGAAACGGTTGAAGTCGTTGGCATACAGTGAGCCCAGGTACACCTGTAATGTGTCGAAGATGTCGTTGATGGCCACGCCATGGATCTTGGCTTTTTCCCGATCAATCGCAGCGTCGACCTGCGGCACGTTGACGGTGTAGCTGGTGAACAAATTGGCCAGCTCCGGAACACTGCGGCTCTTGCCGATGATGTTCATGGTCTCTTTGTACAGCTCTTCGTAACCCAGGTTGCCCCGGTCTTCGATCTGCAAGCGGAAACCGCCGATGGTGCCCAGGCCTTGGACAGGTGGCGGCGGGAACACCGCGATGTAGGCGTCCTGGATGCCACCGAACTTGGCGTTCAGCGACGCGGAAATCGCCCTGGCTGACAGACTCGGATCCTTGCGTTCATCGAACGGCCGCAAGCCAATGAAGGCGATGCCGGCATTCGGGCTGTTGGTGAAACCATTAATCGACAGGCCTGGAAAGGCCACGGCGCTGTCGAAGCCCGGCTCGTTCATGGCGATGGTGCTCATGCGCCGGATCACCGACTCGGTGCGATCAAGGCTGGCCGCATCCGGCAGTTGCGCAAAGGTCACAAGGTACTTCTTGTCCTGGGTCGGTACGAAACCGGTTGGCGTGGTGCTGAACCCCATGTAGGTCATCGCGATCAGGCCGGCATAGACCAGCAACGCCACGCTGCTGCCCCGAATGATCTTGGCCACGGCAATCACATAACCATGGCTGGCCTTATCGAAGAAGCGGTTGAAGGGTTTGAACAGCCAGCCACCGAGCAGGCGATCCAGCACTTTGGAGAAGCGGTCCTTCGGCGCGCCGTGGGCCTTGAGCAACACTGCGGCCAACGCCGGCGACAAGGTCAGGGAATTGAACGCCGAAATCACGGTAGAGATAGCGATCGTCAACGCAAACTGCTTGTAGAACTGCCCGGTCAAGCCCGAGATAAAGGCAGCGGGTACGAACACCGCACACAGCACCAGCGCCGTAGCGATGATCGGACCGGTCACCTCGCCCATGGCTTTTTTGGTCGCCTCGACCGGTTCCAGCCCCGACTCGATGTTCCGTTCGACGTTCTCCACCACCACGATCGCATCGTCGACCACGATCCCGATCGCCAGGACCAGGCCGAACAGCGACAGCGCATTTAATGAGAAGCCGAAAAGATGCATCACGGCAAACGTACCGATCAGCGACACCGGCACCGCGACCAGCGGAATGATCGAGGCGCGCCAGGTTTGCAGGAACAGGATGACCACCAGCACAACAAGGATCAGTGCTTCGAACAGCGTGTGAACCACCGCCTCGATCGAACTGCGCACGAAGATCGTCGGGTCATAGACGATCTCGTAGTCCATGCCTTCCGGGAAGCTCTTCTTCAGCTCCGCCATCTTCGCCCGCACCTGGTTGGAGATGTCGATCGCATTCGAGCCCGGACGCTGGAAGATCGGCATCGCCACCGCTTCCTCGTTGTTGAGCAAGGCACGCAAGGCGTACTGGTTGGAACCCAGCTCGACCCGGGCGATGTCTTTCAGGCGAGTGATCTCGCCGTCCGGACCGCTGCGGATAATGACGTTCTCGAACTCTTCTTCGCTGACCAACCGCCCTTGGGAGTTGATCGACATCTGAAAGCTCGTGGCATTCGGCGCAGGCGGCGAACCCAGTTGCCCGGCAGCGACCTGGCGGTTCTGCTCGCGCACCGCGTTGACCACATCGGTTGCGGTCAGATTGCGTGAAGCGGTCTTGTTCGGATCGAGCCAGATACGCAACGAGTAATCACCGATACCGAACATCTTCACATCGCCGATACCGTCCAGGCGCGACAGCTCATCCTTGACGTTGAGGATCGCGTAGTTCGACAGGTAGAGCATGTCGTAACGCTTGTCCGGCGACACCAGATGCACCAGCAAGGTCAGCTCGGGAGAGGCCTTGTCGACGGTGATGCCGATACGCGTCACTTCCTCGGGCAGCTTGGGTTCAGTGCGAGTCACACGGTTCTGCACCTGGACCTGGGCGTTGTCCAGATCAGTGCCCAGGGCGAACGTCACGGTGAGGGTGAGCCGGCCATCCGCCGTGGATTGTGAGGACATGTACAACATGTTCTCGACGCCGGTGATCGCCTGCTCCAGTGGCGCCGCTACAGTTTCTCCGATAACTTTCGGGTTGGCGCCGGGGTAGTTGGCGTGAACCACCACGGTCGGTGGCACCACTTCCGGGTATTCGCTGATCGGCAACTGGAACAGCGAGATCGCGCCGGCAATCAGGATCAGCAGCGACAGCACCGCCGCGAAGATCGGTCGCGTGATAAAGAACTGAGAAAACTTCATGTCGGTGCTCCTTATCCGCGAGGTGCGGCGGCTGATTCCGCTTTCACCAGGGCCGGTGCCTGGGCGGAAACCGGCTGGTTGGAAGCTTCAATCGCCTGACGCTGGCGAGCCAGTGTGGCGACTGTTTCCGGGCTGGCCATCGGGGCATCCTGCGGATCGATCACCGCGCCGGGCCGCACACGCTGCAAGCCGTTGATGACGATGCGATCCTCTTTTTGCAGACCACTGCGCACGATGCGCAAGCCTTCAAGTTTCGGTCCCAGATCGACGCTGCGATAAACGGCCTTGTTGTCCTGATCGACCACCAGCACGAATTTTTTGCCCAGGTCCGTGCCCACCGCTTCGTCTTTGATCAGCAGGCCGGGATAGGCGGCGCTGCCCACCAGTTTCAAGCGCGCATACAGACCGGGGGTGTACTGGCCGTCAGCGTTATCGAACACCGCGCGACCGCGAATGGTGCCGGTTTTCGGGTTGACCTGGTTGTCGACAAAGTTCATCTGCCCGAGGTGACTGTTGCCCTCCTCGTTCGACAGGCCCATGTACACCGGCGTGGCTTGACCGCGCTGCCCCTGGCGGGAAAGCAGGCTGTATTTGAGGAACATGCGTTCGTCCGCGTCGAAGTAGGCGTAGACCTTGTCGGTGGAGACCACGCTGGTCAGCGGTGTGGTGTCGGCGGTCACGATGTTGCCGGCGGTGATTTCCGCCCGGCTGACCCGACCGCTGATCGGCGCTGTGACGCGGGTGAAACTGAGGTTCAAGCGCGCCAGGTCCAACTGCGCCTGGATGGCATCAACCCCGGCCCGGGCTTCCTGGGCGGTGGTGGTACGGGTGTCGGCCAGCTCGGCAGAGATCGCGTTGCTGCTCAACAAGCGCTGGCCGCGCTGCGCTTCGTTGCTGGTGCGGACCAGGGTGGCGCGTGCCTGTTGCAGTTGCGCCTCGATGCGATGCACTTCGTGTTCGAACGGCCGTGGATCAATCTGGAACAGCAAATCGCCCTTCTTCACCAGCGCGCCGTCAGTAAAGGCTACGCGATCAATCTGCCCGGTTACCCGTGGACGAACCTCGACGGTTTCCGGTGCTTCCAGGCGAGCGGTGACTTCGTCCCATTCGGTGATGGGCTGCTCTAGCACCTTGGCCACAGTAACGTGCGGCGCACCCGGCGCCTGAGCGGCAGAGGGTGCGCGTTCACACGCGGCGAGCGCCAGCAGCGCCAACGCAGCAAGGGGATAACGCAAAGGTTTAAGTGACTGTTCCATGGGTAGTGTCCGCCAGACGGTTTGGGAGTTTCCGGATTCTCGGCGTCGCGCGAGGTCGCGACGAATTGAACGGAGTGAAGTTGGCCATCACCAATAATGATGACCATCATGTTTAAGGGCAAAAAAAAGGGATCGATCCCGCTTAAACCTTGGTATTGGTGAGCACGGTACAAACGGAATCCAGCGCCGGCCCCAACGCCTGCGCAGCATTCAACGCTCGCTCAGTGGGCACCATCCGGCGACCGATGCGCTCGAACAAAGGGTCGTTGAACAGCTTGCGCAAACGCACCAGCGCCGCGCTGACCGCAGGCTGGCCCAGGGATAATTGCTTGGCGGCGCGGGTGAGATTGCGTTCCTGGATGAGCGCCTCGAACACCACCAACAGGTTCAGATCGATACTGCGCAGATCATTACGATTCATGAGTCCGGTCCACGTAGAGATTTTCAACTTGAGCCACAGGCTCGGGATCCGCCAGACTTGCGTCGATTCGGGCAAAGCCATTGCAGCGACCTTATATGACGATCATAATAAATACCAGCCTCTCAGCGAAGCTTTTCCCAAGTACAACCGACTGGGCTACAGGAGCAGTCTCATGAAAGTCACAAAAGACCAGGCCGCCGCGAACAAAGAGGCGATCCTCACGGCTGCGTCCCGGCTGTATCGAGAAAAGGGCATCGATGGCATCGGCATTGGTGAACTGTCGCGCTCGGTGGGCCTGACCCATGGCGGCTTTTACGGACAGTTCCCCGGCGGCAAGGAACAACTGGCCTCAGAGGCCGTCAGCCGGACGTTCGAGTCCAATATCCAGGACTGGCAAAACGCCAAATCCATTCCCGAACTGATCAAGGGTTACTTGACGCAAGCGCATCTTGATAACTGGACCGAGGGCTGCCCTATCCCCGCGCTGGGCGCCGACGTGGCCCGCACGGGTGGGACCGTCAGTGTTTCCTTCACCAAAGGCGTCGAACGTTTGATCGAAACGTTGATGGCGTTGGTCGATGGGGAAAGCCATGACGAGAAGTATCTGGAATCGCTGCGCATCCTGTCATCGATCGCAGGGGCTATGCTGATTGCCAGGGCGTTGAACAAGCCTGAGTTATCCGAGCAGTTTCTGCAGTCGGTGATCAGTGCTTGGCCTACTGCTCCCGCACCAAAAGAGCGGGCTGCATAGCGCCATTCAAATTTTTCATATGGGGACAAGCTAAAACCATCCTCAGCCCTGATCGAAGATTCTCGCGAAACACCTCTGAAACGTGGACGTCTGATCGACTAGCGGCAGATCAAGTTAGATGGCTCGGCAACTACTTGGGTGAGCTGGATTGCAGTATCACCTGCTGGACTGCACTGCCGAAAAATCTGCTGTTAAGTACTGGCGCAAACATCGTTCATCGATCTGCCGACGAAGCCTTTTACCACCCGATCAGGGATCTCATCCAACTGCCGACAAAAGCGCAATTTCACGACGAAGGTGGGTACTACGCCACCGCACTGCACGAGCTGACACACTGGACCGGGCATCACTCTCGGTTGCAGCGCGAAGGCGTGACGTCGTCCTATCCATTCGGCTCGCCAGGCTACGCGTTTGAGGAGTTGATCGCCGAAATGGGCGCTGCGTTTTTATGTGCCTACACCGGTATACAGGGAGAGCTGCGGCACGAGGGCTATATCGACTCTTGGCTCAGCCTGCTGAAGGCAGACAAGCGCGTGATCTTTCGGGCCAGTGGCCAAGCTCGAGCCGCATCGGAGTATCTGCTCAGTCTGGAGCAACAACTGAACCCAGTGGTCTTGGATGACTCGCTATGCAGGAACGACGGAGCTTAATCGTTAGTATGCTGAAACTCACCCCAGCAATCGCTTCACAGGGCGCAACGCGAGTTGGGCCCTTTTTTTCTGCTCCCCGAAAACAGAAGGTCTCACTTCGCAGGCCCCTGACTCCATTTACATGAGATGGTCAAACGCCTACGGAGAGCTGTCATGTATCCAGGTTCTGCGCCAGAAAATCCACCAGCTCGAGAGGGCTTCGGCTCTCGATCACCTTGTAGATCAGATCGCGCTTACTGCGCGGCAACTTCTTGACCACGCTCTTCGCCGAGGCCCTGACGGCTTCGTCTGTCCCATGGATACGTGCCGCAAGCAGCAGCACGAGCTTGGCGTCAGTGAGGGTCATGATAGGACTCACGAAAATTTGCACCGCAGTGTACCGAGTTCTCCTTACCCAACACTAACTAGATCATCGATGTACTCGCCGCATAGCCAGAGAGTGAGCAATATTTCAGTCTTTTAATAGTTGGATCCCTCACCAAAAGACATGATCCAGCGCATCGATGGCGGCCTGGATCAACCCCATACTCTTCACCGATCTGCGTACTTTGAAGTACGCGGCAAAGCCTCAAGCAGCACTTTGCCGGGAGTTGTTGCTCACCTCGAACAGCCCCACCAGTTTTTGCAACTTGTTGGCGTCGAGCCTTACCGTTTCCGCACTGGTCTGCAGCACGATCACCGTCTGGCGCATCTCTGCGGACGACTGGTCGACCTGCTTGATCGTTTTGCCATAGTCGAGGCTGCGTTCATTGAGTTGCTGGATGATGCTGAACATGCTTTCCACTGCCTGATGCAGTTGCACATTTTCCGAGGATGCCTCTTCGGCCAGGCGCAGGCTGTTGTCAACATCCTTGACTCCGCTTTCCATAAAACCCACGGCTTTTTGCGTTTCGTTTTGCAGGCCTTCGACCATCTGCCGGATGTCGTCGGCGGCGCGGGATGTGCGCGCGGCCAAGGTTCGGACTTCATCGGCTACCACCGCAAAACCACGACCATGTTCGCCGGCGCGGGCGGCCTCAATGGCGGCGTTCAGCGCCAGCAGGTTGGTCTGATTGGTGATGTCGCTGATCAGGCCGGTGATATTACCGATTTGTGCCATCCGGCTGTCAAGTAACTGCACGCTCGAAGAAGACCGCTCCACGACATCGCGAATTGACTGAGTCCCCACCTGTACCGCGAGAAATTGCTCGCGGGCTCGGCTGACCACTTCGTCCATCGCTTGCTTCATTTGTTCGGCACTGGCCGAGGCTTGTTGGATCTCGCCCAGTTGCTCTTCGACAATGATCATCATGCGATGCACCGCATCCGCGACTTCGCCGGAGGTGAGGCTGGCTTCCTGGCTGCGACCGAGCATCAGCTGATTGGTCTTGCCGACGCTATGGCTGGCCTTGACCACCTGCCCGACGACTGCATCCAGATGGTCGATAAAACTGTTGATCCAACGGCCCATATCTCCGGTCTCGTCGTTGGCCATACGCGTGGTGTCGAGGCGCTGACGCAGATTGCCCTCGCCTTCAGCGATGGTCCTGATCACACCGGTCATTTCGTTTAGACGCGCAGCCAACCGCTTCGGGCCAAAAGTGCTGAACAGGGCCGCAGCCGTCAGCATGCTCAAAGTCTCGCAAGCATCGATCAGGCTCTGCTCCAGACCACTGTAGTGCTGGACCAGGAAATTGCAGGCGAACAGGCCAACCATTGTTGCCAGGTAAGGTTTCATCAACCCATAACTCAGCGAGCGCCGTCGATAGACTTCCTCCAGATCGGCTTCGCACATCATCCCCCAGCGGTCAGGTGAACCCGGCAGTTGGAAAGTAACGCCCTTGCCGACTACCGGAATGTGCCGGTAGTCCGAGTAACCTGGGTAGGTGACGAACAGATTGGAACCGCTGCGAATGGTTTCTCGCACACCGGGGTGCAACTGCTGGGTCGCCGGATCGGTGAAGCGCAGTTCCAGTTCGGTGTGGCGCTGTATCTGTACGGTCTTCCAGGGGGTGCGTACGCCACTTTTGAGGTTCTCGCCGCGGGTGAACGTACCGTCCTCAAAGCGTGAACGTGACAGGGCAATACCCGGCTGAATCGTTGAATCGAAACGCGACTGGACCATGAACAGATAGTTATCTCCCGACTCGGCAAAAATATGCCCGGCCTCACGCTGGATCAAGTCGCCCAGGACATCGTTCGGTACACGGCCGCAGAGGCAGCCAAGGACTTTGCCATCAGCCTTCAGGGGCTGGTAGAACATCAGCGTGACCTCGTCGTGAAAGCGCGAGGATGAAGGGCCGATCTGCAAGGTCAGAGGGTCACTGTAGGGGCCGTGGAGAAACGGTGCTTTCAAACCTTCGGCCAGTGCTTTGGGGTTGCAGGGGCTGCTTTTGCCATGGCCACTCCAGGTCGAGGCGATGACTGCGCCACCTGTATCGACGACAAAGAGTTCGGAAAAGTCCTCGGCCTGGCCGAGCTTGTCCAGCAGCGGATGATTGTCGAGATGGGAGAAGTCGCGGCTAAGGGTCACGGCCAGTTCGGCCAAGTGTTCCCACTGCTCCCGAGTCCAGTTGTGCAGCAATTTGACTCGGGTTTCGGCAATAGCCTCGAATGTCTGCTCAATCACCGGGTAGGCAGACCGATTGAGTCGGCAGGACCAGTTCATTGCCAGTTTTCCGGTCTTGCCAAACCAGGGTAACCAGTGCTTTTCGGCGGAGGATAACTGCATAGAATTGCTTGATAGCGACATTCACTTCCCCAAGTACGACATAGAGTGCCGAATTTGCAGGCAATTACCACGCCAATTCGAAAGCTTGCTATTCATCGCCGATGCTTAAGAACTTAGACTCAGAGTTGGATTACGCAGGAATCTCCCAAGCTGAAGGTTGTAGGCGCTAATTCGCAGCACAGAGCGGTAGAAGGTAATTTGCGAGCGTTCCGAGCGGAATATTTGTGTTTCAAATAAGTGCACGATGCGATACGTGCTCACAAACAGGGCTGCATACGGCTACCCAATTCCGCTGATAGTGAGGTTCGAGCATTGCTACCAACCCCGATTAGATCATTAATTTGACCGCCCCCCCTGGGAACCGGCATCACCTCGCCGATTACTTTTAGACGGCGATCTGACGCTGGATCATAGCGCCCTGATGATCAACGAGATCATGGCACAGCACCTATCAGTTAACGCCTTGCGCTGTTCGATCCTGCTCAGTAAATCCAGTAGATCGTGACGATTGATATCGTAGATGGACCGCCCGCCAAGCGATGGCAGGATGTCTTTATTGAAGATTCTCAAGATTTGCGAGAGCGTGCTCCGGCGGCCTTCCTTCAGGCTCAACCTGCGAAACTCGACCCACTGATTGAACACCACTTCGAAGGTATGCTCTGCCGCGCTATGAACAGCATGGCGCTGCTGTTTACGGTGCTCATAGGGATTGATGCCTTGAGCAACCAAGGCACGCGCCTCATCACGACGGATACGCGCTTCCTTGAGGCTGATTTGCGGGTAACTACCCAGGGACATGCGCTTCTGCTTGCCCGTCCAGTAGTAACGGAAAAGCCAGATTTTTCCGCCGTTGGCCGTCACATTGAGCGTGAGGCCATCACTGTCACCGAGCGTGTAGTCATTGCCCGTGATTCGGGCGTGCCGAACAGCCATTTCTGAAAGTGCCATAGCGAGCTCCTGAACAGAGTCAGGGCTAGATGCTCATCTCGCTACGCAAACTGCTCCAGCAACAAACCGATTCAGTACGCGTCAGAATCCTGGACTTAATCCTGGACTTAAACGCACCGGATAGTGCTGGATTTCAGTGGTTCCCGCCGGAACGAAAAAAGGACCCGAAGGTCCTGATTTCAATCACTTACAGAATTCAGTGGAACTCTGCAGCGCAATATTTGGAGCGGGAAACGAGACTCGAACTCGCGACCCCGACCTTGGCAAGGTCGTGCTCTACCAACTGAGCTATTCCCGCGTCTTGGTGTGGCGCATTCTATACGATCCAGATGCCCCGTCAACCCCTTGATTCAAAAAAGTTTTATTTCTTTTCCGAAGTGGTCTTGAGGTGCGGCCAGGCGGCGCGCAAGTATTGCAGCATGGACCACAATGTCAGTCCCGCAGCAATCAGCAGCAGCGCATAGCCCACCAGGACCCAGAAGCTGAAATCCGAGGGGTTGGCCAGCAAGATAACCAGCGCCAGCATCTGCGCGGCGGTTTTCCATTTGCCCATGCTCGATACGGCAACATGCGCGCGAGCCCCGATTTCCGCCATCCACTCTCGCAAGGCAGAGACTACGATTTCACGACCGATGATCACCGCTGCCGGTAACGTGAGCCACAAGTTGGCATGTTCTTGCACCAGCAGCACCAAAGCCACTGCCACCATCAGTTTGTCAGCCACCGGATCGAGAAATGCCCCGAACGGCGTGCTTTGCTCCAGACGACGAGCCAGATACCCATCCAGCCAGTCCGTTGCCGCGGCGAACGCGAAGACTGAACTGGCCGCCATGTAGCTCCACTGGTAAGGCAAATAAAACAGCAAAATGAAAATCGGAATGAGCAGGACGCGTAAGACGGTGATCAGATTAGGGATATTCATCGGCACAACTGGCTACGAGGTGAGTTGGCATTCTACTCGCTGTGCAGGTTTGCATAAATCAACTCAGCGAGCTTTTTACTGATCCCCGGTGCTTTGGCGATCTCTTCGATGCTTGCACGAGACAGCTCCTGCAATCCACCAAAATGTTTCAGAAGCTCGCGCCGACGTTTCGGCCCAACGCCTGCGACCCCCTCAAGCGTTGACGTACGACGGGTTTTGCCCCGCCGCGCGCGGTGCCCGGTAATAGCAAAACGGTGAGCCTCATCACGTATCTGCTGAATCAAATGCAGTGCTGGAGAGTCGCCACGCAAGGTGAACTCATGAGCGGCGTCATTGAGGTAAAGCGTTTCGAAACCGGCCTTGCGCGTCGCCCCTTTGGCGACACCCAGCAAAATCAGATCAGGCACGGCCAGCTCATTGAGTACGTCTCGAGCCATGGACAACTGGCCTTTACCGCCGTCCACCAGAAGAATATCCGGCAGCTTGCCCTCGCCGTCCTTTAGCTTGCTGAAACGCCGAGTCAGCGCCTGATGCATCGCCGCGTAGTCGTCACCCGGCGTCACGCCTTCGATGTTGTAGCGACGATAGTCGGATTTGAGCGGGCCTTCAGGGCCAAAGACTACGCAGGAGGCCACCGTAGCCTCACCACTGGAGTGACTGATGTCATAGCACTCCAGACGCTGCGGTGGCTCGTCCAGACTCAGTACTTCAGCCAGCGCCTCGAACCGCGCAGCGACATGTTGGCGGTTGGCCAAACGGGCGCTCAATGCCTGTTCGGCGTTTGTCACGGCCAGTTGCTGCCAGCGTGCCCGCGTACCACGAACCCGATGACTGATGGTCAGCTCGCGACCGCGCAGCTCTTCGATGGCCGCAATCAAGGCCGGGAAGTCTTCATGGACGACGTTGACAATCAACTCGCTCGGCAAGTCCCGTTCAGGGCTGCTGATGTAGTACTGGCCGAGGAAAGCGGCCATGACCTCGGACACCTCCTCTTCAATACCGACTTGCGGAAAGAAGTTCTTGCTGCCGAGTACCCGCCCGCCACGCACGCTGATCAGGTGAACGCACGCGCCTCCCGGATTGACGAACGCGGCGACCACGTCCACATCACCGGTCCCACCTTCCATGCTCTGCTGATCCTGGACCCGTCGCAGCAGGGAAATCTGGTCACGCAGTTCAGCGGCGCGCTCAAAGTCGAGCGTGTTCGCCGCCGCCTCCATACCGCCAGACAATTCGTCAGTCAGGGCATTGCTGCGGCCTTCGAGGAACATGACCGAATGGCGTACGTCTTCGGCATAAACCTCAGGTTCGACCAGACCGACACACGGCGCCTTGCACCGCTTGATCTGGTATTGCAGGCACGGTCGTGTACGGTTTTTGTAAAAACTGTCTTCACACTGACGAACCAGAAACGCTTTCTGCAGCAGGCTCAGGCTCTCACGGATAGCGCCTGCGCTCGGGTACGGGCCGAAGTATTTGCCTTTCTGCTTTTTGGCACCACGATGGATGCTCAAACGCGGGAAATCACCATCCGAAAGAAAAACGTATGGATAGGACTTATCGTCTCGCAACAGAATGTTGTAGGGCGGCCGCCACTCTTTGATCAGCGTCTGTTCAAGCAGCAGCGCTTCGGTTTCATTAGAGGTGATCGTTGTTTCGATCTGAGCGATGCGCCCTACCAGAGCGGCAGTTTTAGGTGCCAGGCCGGTCTTGCGAAAATAACTCGCCAGGCGTTTTTTCAGGTTTTTGGCTTTACCGACATAGAGCAGGCGCGCATCGCTGTCGAACATGCGATACACACCGGGGTGCCCACTACAGGTAGATAGAAAGGCACTTGGATCAAACAGGTCTGTCATTGTCAGAGGCTGGCATCAACCATGCCGTGGCGGACCGCCAACAGCGTCAATTCGACATCGCTGCTGATCGAGAGCTTCTCGAAAATGCGGTAACGGTAGGTATTCACGGTTTTCGGAGACAGGCACAACTTGTCGGAAATGATCTGAACTTTCTGACAGCCAACGATCATTAACGCGATCTGGATTTCCCGCTCTGAAAGTGCATCGAACGGTGTATCACTGGTTGGCTGGAAAGACTTGATCGCCAGTTGCTGCGCAATTTGCGGACTGATGTAGCGTTGCCCGGCGAACACCTGGCGAATCGCCTGAACCATTTCCGCCAGGGCAGCCCCCTTGGTCAGATAACCTGCAGCCCCCGCCTGCAACAGTCGTGTGGGGAACGGATCCTCTTCACACACCGTGACGGCGACGACTTTGATATCCGGATGACTGCGCAGCATCTTGCGCGTGGCTTCAAGACCACCGATCCCGGGCATCTTGACATCCATCAGTACCACATCAGGCTTCAACTCCCGCGCCTTGAGCAGGGATTCCTCCCCTGACTCGGCCTGGCCGACTACTTGCAGCCCGTCGATGTCAGCCAGCATCCGTGTAATGCCTGTACGAACGAGATCATGGTCATCGACCACTAGCACCCTAATCAAGCAGACACCTCGCGATATGGTCTTATTGGTTGCCGGACACCTTAGCAAAAAACCGGCGGACAGACCTAGCTGCAAGCGTCATATAAAGAGTATCAATACGCTATGAGCGCCTGCCGAGCGACAGGCGCATACAACTTACCTTGGTTGATCAGGACTCATATGACCCTGGTTTACTTTTCGCACTGCTGGCAACGGAATACTCTGCCAACGTCGTCGTCAATCTGCGAATCGCGTCCTGATCTTCCTTGAAGAGCACCCGATAGCTACCCAGTACCTTCTCTTCCATCATGCTGAGATTCTCGATCAGCGTCGGGGTCGGATTTCCCGTCAACACGTACAGGATATCCACACCCTTCTCGGCCACTCGAGACAAATAATCTGCCTTGGGCGCGCGTCCGCCATTTTCGTATTTGCCTTGCGCGTTAGCTTCAACGCCTCCGATTTCGCCAAAAACTTTCTGCGACAACCCAAGCCGTTCTCTTTCCTGTCTCAACCGCGAACCGATTCCACTCATTTGGATGTATGATCCCATTTTGTACACCCCTAGGGGTGCCACACTCATTGCTTATTGAACACATTTGAACGGTTTTGAACTATGCCCGGTATCCGCACCGCCGCACAAGCCAAGGCTTGGCTGGAACATCAAGGTAAATCCGTTCAACAATTTGCTCGCGAGCATGGAGTTGATCCGGCCACCACTTATCAAGTGCTCGCCGGGCGCAAGAAAGGACGGCGTGGAGAGGCCCACAAGGTGGCGGTACTGCTGGGCATGAAAGACGGTGTCATCCTGACGGACACCGGGCAGCAGAGTCAGGAGCAGACCTGAAAGATCAGTATGCACTTAATTGACGACGGCATTCGATTTACTCAATGATGCCGTCTAGAGCGTTACAACAGCTCATCCCACACAAACTGGATACCCCACGACATCAAGCTGCTATGGCGCGGCGGAGCACATTCGCTCCATCCGTAGAAAGCAATCGTCCTCACCCACAACAACCAGCCCTATCCGCTGATAAAGCGCCTGCGCAGGATTCTCCTTGAAGACCGTAAGGCGCAGCGAAGACCGCCGCTCTTCGCGCGCCATCGAGAACACCCGCTCGAGCGCCCAGCTTCCAGCACCCTTGCAGCGCTCGGCCTCGATCACATGCAACTCACGAATGTACAACGCCTTCGCGTCGCGACTCAGGCTGAGAAAACCCAGCACCGATTCGCCTCGGCAAATCAGCCAGTTCTCTCTCCCGGCCCATGCCACATCAAACGCTTCGTCCTGCCACCGTAGATCGTGCCGAATGTAATAGCGAAGCATCGTTTCGCAGGTCAGTTTCCGAGCAAAACGCAGGTCTGCTGATGACGCAGGACGTAATTCAAAGTCCACATTTACCCCTTAGACATCCGATACAGCCACAACCTGACCCATCCATCCATTGGCGTCTCGGCGAGCAACCACCAGCACATCGCCGGTACCTGATGCTGCGACAATCAGTTCGCCGTTCGGCGCCCAGATGGCGCTACGCCCCGCCGAACCCCAGCCGCCAGTCGCACCGCCGTGGTTGGCCATCAACACGGTCATCGAGTGCCTGGCAGCGTAGCCTTGCAACAGGGCTGTATCAGGGGCATAACCGTTTTCCGTGATCAATACGCTGGCTGCGTAGAGGTCTGCATCTGAATCCGCAGCCTGCTGCGCATGACTGGCGTGGGAAAAGTCTGCGCAGACCGCCAGAGAGACCTTATCGTTACCGACCGTCAACATCGAGCCGCCCGAACCCGGGGCAAACGCCACCTCCTCCCCCGGGTGCAGATGCTGTTTGCTGTAAACCCCAAGTGAGCCATCGGCGGCCAGGACCAAGGCGCCGATCAACACTTCAGCACCGGCTGACAACCGAATCGGCATGCCAACGACCGTGGTCACGCCAAGCTCCCGGGCAAAATCGCGCAGCGGTTGCAGAACGGCGTCGTCCGGCAGCACCGCCAGTTCAGCGGCCAGGCCGCGCTCGTAGCCGGTCAGCGACAACTCGGGAAACACCAACAGCTGCACGCCGTGTTCGGCTGCGATTTCGATGAAGCGCATATGGCGGGCGATGTTGGCTTGAAGATCACCGGCAATGGAGATCGATTGGGCGGCGGCGATGGTCAATGTCGTCATGTTCCGTCCTTGCTGACAGTTTTTTGGAAAGAACAATGAGTGTGTCACAAAGCATCACGCCACTTAAGCCATAGAAACCACCCCACTCCCCTAATAGAATTTTCTGATTGAACCCCTGCACCCGCCTCTAGTAAGCTCGGTGCATTCATCGGAGACACATCATGTTGCATACCCTCTCACAGCTTCGTCATACCGCCAGCGCCCTGCGCTCGGTTGCGGCTGCCCGGGTGAGCAACGGCTGTGCACCGGTCAGCTTTTATTTTGGGTATTGGTTTAGCCACTGGCGCGCCTGATACCCACACGGCGCCCACTACTACGGGTCGCCACTTGAGAGTTCTCAACCCCCGGTCGGCTTCCCGACCGGGGGTTTTGTTTTTTCAGGCCCCACACATTTTTAGCGTCACCAAAAACGCATAGAGGAATCACGACATGAACTACGCCACCTATTACCGCTACGACACCTTCACCGCCTGGCGATTTACCAGCCTCCGCTCGGGACAGCCTGCCGCCTCCGATCGGTCCACCACAGGTGGCAAGCACACACACGTAGCCAATCCGGCCAATTGTCGAACACCCCAATAGGGCCGAGCGTGCGGGAACGAACCCGCCGCCAGCCCAGGAAGCCCGAATATGAACTCGTCCGTCTCTGCTGTGCCGCTGTCCACCTTGACCTCTGCCAATGAAGCGCTGACTCTGCGCCTGCCCAATTCATTGGAGCTCAAGCATCAATTGCCGCTCAACACGCCCCTGATCCAGCAAGTCGCCAATCATCGTCAAGCGGTACGCGCGATCCTCAACGGTGAAGACTCCCGTCTGTTGGTCATCGTCGGCCCCTGCTCTATCCATGACCCGCAGTCGGCACTCGAATACGCCAGCAATCTCGCCAGCCTGGCTGCCGACGTCAGCGATGAAATGCTGCTGGTGATGCGCGCCTATGTCGAAAAACCCCGCACCACGGTCGGCTGGAAAGGCCTGGCCTACGACCCACACCTGGATGGCAGCGATGACATGGCAGGCGGCCTGAGCTTGTCTCGCGAGTTGATGCGCGAAATGCTGCGCCTGGGATTGCCGATCGCGACCGAATTGCTGCAGCCGATGGCCGCTGGCTACTTCGATGACCTGCTGAGTTGGGTCGCCATCGGTGCGCGCACCACCGAGTCGCAGATCCACCGGGAAATGGCCAGTGGCCTGAGCATGCCGGTCGGTTTCAAGAACGGTACCGATGGAGGCGTCGCCATCGCCTGCGATGCCATGCGTTCGGCGGCTCATCCCCATCGTCACTTTGGTGTCGACAGTCAGGGGCACCCGGCGATCATTCAGACACCGGGAAACCCGGACACTCACCTGGTGCTGCGCGGCGGCCATCGCGGACCGAACTACGATCGTCAGAGCATCAGCCATGTGCACGCAGATCTGAAAAAACTGGCCATCCCGACGCGGATCATGGTCGATTGCAGCCACGCCAACAGCGGTAAAGACCCCTTGCGTCAGCCGGCGGTTTTCGCTGATGTGCTTGAGCAACGCTTGCAAGGTGACCATTCCCTGATCGGCATGATGCTTGAAAGCCACCTGTTCGAAGGCTGCCAGCCATTGAGCCAGTCTTTGCGTTATGGGGTTTCAGTGACCGACGGTTGCCTTGGCTGGGATGCAACGGAGCAACTGTTACGCCAGGCAGCCCGGCGGTTGCGCTCATCCGAAAGGACCCGCCAAGCGAGCATTTGAAACAAAGACCGCTGCTGTCTGTTACGACCCAGGCCCGGGGCCTGAAATCCCATCAGACCCCGTCGCTCTTCGCCTTGCCCGATGCTCCTCGATCATGAGCGCTGCCTACCAACGAAGCGTAAATGTCGGATCCTGACGTCCGAATCACCCCCACAACTTTTACTCTATGATCTTCAGCGCTCAACGGACATGCCCTACACATTCGGTCCAGCCGCCTGCACTAGAGTGAGGAGACAAATCAGTCACACCTCACTCATTGAAGATAAGGAATCAACATGCAACGGAATGCGACGACTCAATACCCAATCCTCCTGGTCCACGGACTTTTCGGCTTTGAGAGCATTGCCAACATCGACATTTTTCATGGCATCAAGCAAGCCCTGAGACACGCCGGAGCCCGGGTATTTATCCCCTATCTGTCCGCCGCCCATAGCAACGAGCTTCGCGGCGAACAACTACTGGCGCAGATCGATCGGGTGCTGGCTGGAACAGGCGCCGCCAAAGTCAATCTTATCGGTCATAGCCAGGGCGCGTTGGCCGCCCGTTATGCCGCCGCGATACAGCCGAAAAAGGTGGCGTCGGTCACCTCCGTCAGCGGGCCGAATCATGGTTCCGAAATCGCCGATTACCTGCGCAAGGCATTGATCCCTGATCGTTTGCCGGAGCATGTGGCGGGCGCGGTGACCCACCTTTTGGCCGAGTTTTTGTCACTGCTCGGCGGCAACCCACCGCTTGCGCAAAACGCTGTGGCAGCGCTCAATGCACTGACCACCGAGAGCGTCGGCGCGTTCAACGACAAGTACCCGCAAGGCCTGCCCAACACCTGGGGCGGCACAGGCAAGGAACTGGTCAATGGTGTGCGCTATTTCTCCTGGAGCGGCATCCTCAAAGGCAGCCCGATCGACGAAGGGCCCAACTTGCTCGATCCGCTGCACAGCATATGCCGGGCTTTTTCCGGGTACTTCACCACTGAGGCTGAGGAAAACGACGGTCTGGTCGGCCGCTACAGCTCGCACCTGGGCACGGTAATCCGCTCCGATTACCCACTGGACCATATGGACACCATCCATCAGACGGCCGGTCTGGTGCGCAAAGGTGTCGATCCGGTTGACCTCTATGTCGAACACGCCGAACGCCTGAGAAACCTTGGCTTATAATGCCCTGATGCGCACGTCCAGCCGCCTGGCTCAGAGATGGCGCACTGACAGCACGTCCGGTCACCGAACTTTGGCGAGAAATAGCCCGCGGAATCCGGTAGGCTCAGCACTTTATTGCAAGTTGAATGGAGTATTTCCCCATGGCCAAAGCCACTGCCCGCCACATCCTGGTTGCCACCGAAGCCAAGTGCAACGAACTGAAAGCTCAAATCGAAGGCGGCGCTGACTTCGCTGAAATCGCCAAAGCCAACTCCACCTGCCCGTCCAGCCGTGATGGCGGCAACCTGGGTTCCTTCGGTCCAGGCCAGATGGTCAAGGAATTCGACACCGTGGTCTTCAGCGCACCGGTCAACACTGTGCAAGGCCCGGTGAAAACCCAGTTCGGTTTTCACCTGCTGGAAGTGACCAGCCGTCAGGACTGATCAATCCGCGATTTTGTTTAAACAACGGCCCGCCTTTTGGTGGGCCGTTGCGTTTGAGTTACGTGATTGTGGTTGGCGAGCGATACGCCGGTAGCGTACAAATTGTACTCATCGTTCACCCGGCGCTTAAGGCTGACAATGCGACTGTTTTTCCCCTCATTGATGTTCACCGCGCTGGCCCTGCTGCTGGGCGCCACGGCTGCGAATGCCGCACCGCAACATGCGTTGACGGTCTATGGCGAGCCAGCCAGATACCCCGCCGGCTTCAGTCACTTTGCCTATGCCAACCCACAAGCCCCCAAGGGCGGCAGCATGCGCCGCTCGGCGATCGAGATCGGCCGCTTCGATCATGTGTTGCCCTATATCGACAAGGGTATCGGCGTGTCGCAACTCGATGGTTTGATCTACTCGCCGCTGGCCCAGCGCTCGCTGGACGAGCCCTACACGGTGTACGGTCTGGTAGCGCAAAAGATGGAACGGGCCGACGACGGTTTGTCGCTGCGCTTTTATCTGAACCCCAAAGCCCGCTTCGCCGACGGCACACCGATTACCGCCGACGATGTGCGCTACACCTACGACTTGCTGATGACCCAGGGCAGCCTGCGCTATCGCACCCAGTTCGCCGACGTCAAAGGCGTCGAAGTGGAGTCACCACGCACGGTCCGTTTCGACTTCAAAAGCAATGAGAACCACACCCTGCCCCTGGACGTGGCGACCTTGCCGGTGCTTCCCGAGCACTGGTGGAAGACGCGCGACTTCGCCAATGGTGGTGGTTATGAGGCACCGTTGGGCAGCGGCCCGTATCGCGTCAGCAAGATCGATTCCGGGCGCAGCATCACCTTTGCCCGCAACGCCGACTGGTGGGGTAAAGACTTACCCGTCAGCTGCGGACTCTACAACTTCGATCGTTTCAGCATCGAGTACTTCGGCGACACCGATGTCGCTCGCCAGGTACTGCGTGGCGGCGCTTACGATTACAACCGAGAGTTCTCTGCCACCGCGTTCTCCATCGGTTACGACAGCCCTGCCCTGAGCGACGGGCGCCTGCAAAAAGCACATCTGGCCAAAGACGCACCACAATCGGCCCAAGGCTTTGTGTTCAACCTGCAAAACCCGATTTTCCAGGACCGCCGGGTGCGGCAGGCGCTGGCCATGCTTTGGGACTTCGAGTGGAGCAATCGGCAACTGATGCGCGATCTTTATGTCCGCCAGCAGAGCTTCTTTTCCAACACCACACTGGCTGCTCGAGCACTGCCCGATGCCGGCGAACTGGCGATTCTCGAACCGCTGCGCGGGCAGATTCCCGATGAGGTTTTCACCCAGGTATTCGAAGCGCCGAAGACCGACGGTAGCGGCGTGATCCGCGATAAACAACTGCAGGCTCTGGCTTTGCTCGAGCAGGCTGGCTGGAAGCCGGACGGCGACCAACTGGTCAATGCTGCGGGGGAACCTCTGAGCTTCACCTTCCTTAACGGCCAGGGCGGCTTCGAGCGTCTGCTGTTGCCCTATAAGCGCACCCTGGCGCAAATCGGCATCACCATGGACATTCGGCGCATCGACTCCTCGCAATACGTCAACCGCTTGATGGCCCGCGACTACGACATGATCGTCACCGGCTATCCGGTCACCACCTCGCCGGGCATGGAACTGTATAACTACTTCGGCTCGGCCTCGGCCAATGACGCCGGCTCCAATAACTACATGGTCCTGAAGGATCCGGCGGTCGACACGCTGATTACCGGACTGGTCAAAGCCACTACTCAGCCAGAGATGCTGCGTTATGCCCATGCACTGGACCGCGTCCTGCAGTGGAACTACTACTGGATTCCCAACTACTACCCACCGGGCTCCGCCACCGTGTGGTGGAACCGCTTCGGCATTCCGGCCGTGCAAGCCAGCAATGACGAAGCCATCGAGAGCTGGTGGGAGATGAGTCCTGTACCGCTGACCAACGAGCAGATGGCCGCCGAGCGCATCAGCCGTGGCAAACCCGGAGGACCGCATTGATGCTTGCTTACGTACTGCGGCGCCTGCTGCTGGTCATCCCGACCCTGGTGATGATTCTGCTGGTCAACTTCGTCATCGTCCAGGCGGCGCCCGGCGGCCCGGTGGAACAGGCCATCGCCAAACTGCAAGGCATCGGCGGCGGTGGCATCGGTGCGTCCAGCGATACTACAGCCCGCGGCTCGCGAGCCAGTCGCGGCCTCGACCCGCAGCTGATCAAGGACATCGAAAAGCAGTACGGCTTCGACAAACCGGCACCGGAACGCCTGTGGCTGATGCTCAAGAGCTATGCCCGGCTGGACTTCGGCAAGAGCTTCTTTCGCGGCTCCACGGTCACCGACCTGATTCTGGACAAGATGCCGGTGACCATTTCCCTCGGGCTCTGGGCGACGCTTATCACCTATCTGGTGTCGATCCCGCTGGGGATTCGCAAAGCGGTCCATCACGGCAGCCACTTCGATATCTGGAGCAGCACCGCGATCATTCTCGGCTATGCCATGCCGGCGTTTCTGTTCGCGATGTTTCTGATCGTAGTGTTCGCCGGCGGCACCTCGTTGAACTGGTTCCCCGTGCGCGGCCTGGTTTCGGAGAACTTTGAACAGCTATCGACCATCGGCAAAATCGCTGACTACTTCTGGCACCTGGTGCTGCCCGTCACGGCTCTGGTGATCGGCGGCTTCGCCACGCTGACCATCCTCACCAAAAACTCGTTCCTCAATGAAATCACCCGTCAGTACGTGGTCACCGCCCGCGCCAAAGGGCTGAGCGAACGCCGGGTGCTCTACGGCCATGTGTTTCGCAATGCGATGCTGCTGGTGGTCTCGGGGATTCCTCAGGCGTTCATCAGTGTGTTTTTCGCCGGTTCCTTGTTGATCGAAGTGATCTTCTCCCTCGACGGCCTTGGCCGGATGAGTTACGAAGCAGCCGTCTCGCGGGATTATCCGGTGGTGTTCGGCTCGCTTTTCATCTTCACCCTGTTCGGCCTGCTGATAAAACTCGTCGGTGACCTCTGTTACACCCTGGTGGACCCGCGTATCGACTTTGCCGCGAGGAATGCCTGATGATCTCGCCATTGAGCCGTCGACGCTTCGAACGTTTCAAGAAAAACCGCCGTGGCTGGTGGTCGCTGTGGCTGTTTATCGGCCTGTTCATTCTGACCCTGGGCGGTGAACTGATCGCCAATGACAAACCGCTGATGCTCAGTTACCAGGGCTCGCTGTATTTCCCGGTATTCAAGCGCTACACCGAGCAGGAGTTTGGTGGTCAGCTGCCGTTCCAGGCCGATTACCGCAGCGATTACGTGCAACAACTGATTCGCAAGGATGGCGGCTGGCTGCTGTTCCCGCCGATCCCGTTCAGTGACGACACGCCCAACTACGACCTCAACCAGCCAGCTCCCAGCCCGCCGACGAAAGTGAACTGGCTCGGTACCGATGATCAGGCCCGCGATGTGTTGGCCCGGGTGATTTTTGGTGCTCGGGTGTCGATTCTGTTTGCGTTGGCGCTGACCTTTATCAGCGCACTGATCGGCATCGCCGCCGGCGCCTTGCAGGGCTACTACGGTGGCTGGGTCGACCTGATCGGTCAGCGACTGCTGGAAGTCTGGTCGGGGCTGCCGGTACTGTATTTGCTGATCATCCTGTCGGGCTTTGTCGAGCCGAATTTCTGGTGGTTGCTGGGGATCATGGCGCTGTTTTCCTGGTTGGCGCTGGTAGACGTGGTGCGTGCCGAGTTCCTTCGCGGGCGTAACCTGGAGTACGTCAAAGCCGCCCGCGCGCTCGGGTTGAGCGACCGCAAGGTCATCGTGCGGCATATCCTGCCCAACGCCATGAACGCCACGTTGAGCTACTTGCCATTCATCCTCACCGGGGCGATTTCCACCCTCACCGCACTGGACTTCCTGGGCTTCGGCATGCCTGCCGGCAGCGCCTCCCTGGGCGAACTGATCGGTCAGGGCAAACAAAACCTGCAAGCACCGTGGCTCGGCCTGACGGCGTTTTTCACCTTGGCCCTGATACTTTCTTTACTGGTGTTTATCGGCGAAGCGCTGCGTGATGCCTTTGATCCTCGATCTTGATCCGCGATAATGAAACGGACCGTTGATATGAATGACAACCTGATCGAAATCCGCGACCTCAGCGTGGCCTTCAGCGGCCAGACCGTGGTGCGCGATCTGTGCCTGGATATCCGCCCCGGAGAATGCCTGGCGCTGGTGGGTGAATCAGGCTCAGGCAAATCGGTGACCGCTCACTCGATCCTGCAACTGCTGCCCGAAAGCGACGCGCAAACATCGGGCAGCATTCGCTATCGCGGCCAGGAACTGCTGGGTGCAGATTCCAGCACACTGCGACAGCTTCGCGGCAATCGCATTGCGATGATTTTTCAAGAGCCGATGACCTCCCTCAACCCGCTGCACAGCATCGAAAAGCAGATCGGCGAAACCCTGCTGGTGCACAAAGGCCTGGGTGGCAACGCCGCACAACGACGCATCATCGAATTGCTGGAACTGGTGGGCATTCACAACCCCCTGGAGCGGCTCAAGGCCTACCCGCATCAGCTATCCGGCGGCCAGCGGCAGCGGGTGATGATCGCCATGGCCCTGGCCTGCGAACCGGAACTGCTGATCGCCGATGAACCGACCACCGCGCTGGATGTGACGGTGCAGCGCAAAATACTGCTGCTGCTCAAATCCCTGCAAAAACGTCTCGGCATGTCATTGCTGTTGATCAGCCACGACCTCAATCTGGTGCGCAGCATTGCTCAACGGGTCTGCGTGATGCGCGCTGGAGAAATCGTCGAACAGGCGGACTCCGAGACGCTGTTCACCCAGCCCAAACACCCCTATAGCTGCCTCTTGCTCAATGCCGAGCCGGAAGGCGAAGCCCTGCCTCGGGACGAGCGTGAAGCAGTGTTGCAGGTCGATGATCTCAGCGTGGTATTCCCGTTGGGCGGCGGGCTGTTTCAGCGCAAGACCTGGCTGCGCGCGGTCGATGGCATCAGCCTTAGCCTGCAGCGCGGCAAGACCCTGGGCATCGTCGGTGAGTCCGGCTCCGGCAAGTCCACACTCGGCCAGGCGATCCTCAGGCTGCTCGACTCCAAAGGCAGCATCCGCTTTCAGGGACAAGCGCTCGATGGCCTGACACAAAAACAACTGCGGCCCTGGCGCAAACAGATGCAAGTGGTGTTTCAGGATCCGTTCGGCAGCCTCAGCCCACGGATGTCAGTGGCCCAGATCATCAGCGAAGGTCTGGAAGTTCACAGCCAGTCGACCCCGGCCGAATGCGAAGCCCAGGTCATTCGGGTGCTCGAAGAAGTCGGCCTCGATCCGCAAAGCCGCCATCGCTACCCCCACGAGTTTTCCGGTGGCCAGCGCCAACGCATCGCCATCGCCCGTGCACTGGTGCTCAAGCCGGCATTGATTCTGCTGGACGAACCGACCTCGGCGCTGGACCGCACGGTGCAGAAACAAGTGGTCGCCCTGCTCCGTCAGCTTCAGGAAAAACACGGTCTGACCTACCTGTTCATCAGCCACGACCTGGCGGTGATACGCGCTCTGGCCCACGACATGATCGTGATCAAGGACGGCAAAGTGGTGGAACGCGGTGCCAGTCATGACGTATTCGATGCGCCGCAGCATCCCTATACCAAAGAACTCCTGGCCGCCGCGCTCCCGCATCTGCCGCCGACCCTGTAACCTTGAGCGCATCGCAGCCTAATTTCTTATCTGGACGTCCCATGACCCCTAACGCAGAGTTCTATAACCCCTCCACCGACTATGCCGACAAGCTGATCACGCGCATCGGGCAAACACCCAGCTGGATCGCAAAACGCATCGGCGTCACCGACAAGCGCATTCGCTACATCCTTGATGGTTCGCGAACCGTCAAAGGCGAAACCAGCCCGATCCATATGACCTATACCGAGCAGTTCGCCCTCGAATGTCTTGCGGCCGAGGCCAGTGCCAAAAAGAAATAGCGTTTAAGCGCTGACTTCCATTGAGACCGCCCATGAACGACACCGACAGCCTCAAGGATTACCAGCGCGTTCGCCTGTTGGCGATCCGCTCGTTGTTCGAGATCATCGAACAGTCCAGCGAAGGCACGGTGATCGTTGACCGCGATGCCAACATCGTCTGGATGAACGAACGCTACGCCCGACGTTTTGGCCTTGAGTCCGCCGAGGTGGCCATCGGCAGGCCCTGCGAAAGCGTAATCCCCGGCAGCCTGTTGCGCGAAGTGGTGCGCACTGGCCGGCCGATCCTGCTGGACATGCAAGACACGCCAAAAGAACCGCTGGTGGTGATGCGCCTGCCCATCCATGACGATGCCGGCACCGTCATCGGCGCCATCGGTTTTGCCTTGTTCGATGAACTGCGCAGCCTGTCGCCAATGCTCAAACGCTACATGAGCATGCAGCAGGAGCTGGCCTCGACCCGTTCGCTGCTGCGGGCGCGGCAGTCCAAATACAACTTTGCGCACTTTATCGGCACCAGCGCCGCCAGCCTGGAAGTCAAACGTCGCGCCCGGCGCAGTGCAAGCGCCGATTCGCCGGTGTTGCTTCTGGGTGAAACCGGAACCGGCAAGGAGCTGCTGGCCCAGGCCATTCACGGCGCGTCCCCGCGGGCGCACAAAGCCTTTGTCAGCATCAACAGCGCAGCGATCCCGGAAGCGCTGCTGGAAGCCGAGTTTTTCGGCACTGCACCCGGCGCCTTCACCGGCGCGGATCGCAAGGGGCGCACCGGCAAATTGCAGATCGCCCAGGGCGGCACCTTGTTTCTCGACGAGATCGGCGACATGCCGCTGCCGCTGCAAAGCAAGTTACTGCGGGTGTTGCAGGAAAAAGAGTTCGAACCGGTTGGGTCCAACGAAATGATCCAGAGCGATGTGCGGGTGATTGCCGCGACCTCGACCGACCTTCAGGCCGCGATCAAACGCGGCGAGTTTCGCGCCGATTTGTATTACCGCCTCAACGTCTTGCCGATTCAGGTACCGCCGTTGCGTGAACGGCTCGACGATTTGCCAGCGCTGAGCGAAGCGATCCTGGAAGAACTGCGCAGCCAGCATGAGCTCGACAGTGAAGCCTTGGCGCTGCTCGGCCAGCATGCCTGGCCGGGCAATATCCGCGAATTGCGCAATGTACTGGAACACGCGGCGTTGCTCAGCGATGACCTGATGCTCAATGCGGCGGATATCCGGGCGGCGATCGGCACCTTCAGTCCAGTGGAGCGTGTTGCTTCTCTTGCGCTGGAACCCGTCACCCATGAGACCTTCAGCGCGGCGCGGGAGCGGTTTGACCGGCAGTTGATTGAAACCACCCTCGCGCAATGCGCTGGGAAAGTGATTGAAGCAGCAGCGCGCCTGGGGCTGGGGCGCTCTACGCTGTACAAGAAGATGGTGGCGTTGGGAATTGCCGAGTCTCAATAGAGAGACCTTATTCTCAATTAAGAGAACAACCCGATCGTTCCCACGCTCTGCGTGGGAATGCATCAGGTGACGCTCTGCGTCACGCTTCGAATTGGCTCGGGACGCAGAGCGTCCGGGGCTGCATTCCCACGCAGAGCGTGGGAACGATCGGGTTATTCGTCTCCAATTAGAGATACCTACTCCTCTTCCTAGAAAACCACGGGTAAAAAAACCAATTATTTCAATCAGTTAGATCGATGGCACGAAACTGGCTATACCTACAGCCACAAAAGCTTCGCCCTACAAAAATAACAATCCAGGAGACACACCATGAGTGTGATCATTGCCTTGGCAGCCCTCGCGTTGCTAATGCTCGCGGCGTACCGTGGCTACAGCGTTATCCTCTTTGCTCCAATTGCCGCCCTCGGCGCGGTGCTCCTGACTGATCCTTCCGCCGTCGCCCCCGCGTTTACCGGGGTGTTCATGGAGAAAATGGTCGGTTTCATCAAACTGTATTTCCCGGTGTTCCTGCTCGGCGCGGTGTTCGGCAAGCTGATCGAGCTGTCGGGTTTCTCGCGATCAATCGTCGCCGCCGCCATTCGCCTGCTCGGTACTCGTCAGGCGATGCTGGTCATTGTGCTGGTCTGCGCCCTGCTGACCTACGGCGGCGTGTCGCTGTTCGTGGTGGTGTTCGCGGTCTATCCGTTTGCCGCCGAGATGTTCCGACAGAGCAATATCCCGAAACGGCTGATCCCGGCGACCATCGCCCTCGGCGCGTTTTCTTTCACCATGGATGCCCTGCCCGGCACCCCGCAAATCCAGAACATCATCCCCAGCACCTTCTTCAACACCACCGCCTGGGCCGCCCCCTGGCTCGGCGTGATCGGAGCGATCTTCGTCTTCTGCGCCGGCATGCTGTTTCTGCAACGCCAGCGCAACAAGGCCCAACACACTGGCGAAGGCTACGGCACAGAGCTGCTCAATGAGCCGCAAACCGCTGAAGACCTCAAGCTGCCCAACCCATGGATCGCCCTCTCGCCGCTGTTGCTGGTGGGCCTGATGAACCTGCTGTTCACTCGCTGGATTCCGCTGTGGTATGGCAAGACCCACAGCCTCAGCCTGCCGGGCATGGCCGCACCGGTACAAACCGACATCGCCAAGCTCACGGCGATCTGGGCAGTCCAGGCCGCACTGCTGGTGGGCATCATCATGGTGCTGATCTTCGGCTTCCAGGCGATCCGCGGAAAACTCGCCGAAGGCAGCCGAAGTGCAGTCAGCGGCGCGCTGCTGGCCGCGATGAATACCGCATCGGAATACGGCTTCGGTGCCGTGATCGCCTCGCTGCCAGGCTTCCTGGTGCTGGCGGACTGGCTCAAGAGCATTCCCAATCCGCTGGTCAACGAAGCCATCACGGTCACACTGCTGGCGGGCATCACCGGCTCGGCATCGGGCGGTATGAGCATTGCCCTGGCGGCGATGTCCGAGAGTTTCATCAGCGCCGCCCATGCGGCCAATATTCCGCTGGAAGTTCTGCACCGGGTCGCGGCCATGGCCAGCGGCGGAATGGACACCCTGCCGCACAACGGCGCGGTGATTACTTTGCTGGCGGTCACCGGACTGACCCACCGTGAGGCCTATAAAGATATTTTCTGCATTACGATTATCAAGACCCTGGCAGTTTTCATGGTAATCGGAACCTTCTACGCCACTGGCATTGTGTGAGGCATCTATGACGAATCTTACGGGCAAGACCGCGCTAGTCACCGGTTCCACCAGCGGCATTGGCTTAGGGCTGGCCCTGAGCCTGGCCAAGGCCGGCGCCAACCTGATCCTCAACGGCTTCGGCGATGCCAGTGCGGTGATTGCCGAGGTCAGGCAGTTCGGGGGCAAGGTCGGCCATCATCCGGCCGACGTTAGCGACCCGGCACAGATCGCCGAGATGATCGCCTATGCCGAGCGAGAATTCGGCGGCGTCGACATCCTGGTGAACAACGCCGGCATCCAGCATGTGGCCGCTGTAGAGGACTTCCCGGTGGAACGCTGGGACTCGATCATCGCCATCAACCTTTCATCCGTATTCCACAGCACCCGCCTGAGCCTGCCGGGTATGCGCGCCAAAGGCTGGGGGCGGATCGTCAATATCGCCTCGGTGCACGGCCAGGTTGGCTCGGTGGGCAAGGCCGCTTATGTCGCCGCCAAGCACGGGGTGATCGGTCTGACCAAGGTGGTCGGCCTGGAAACCGCCACCAGCAACGTTACCTGCAACGCCATTTGCCCGGGCTGGGTGCTGACCCCGCTGGTGCAGAAGCAGATCGATGATCGCGCAGCCAGAGGCGTCGATCCGCAGCAGGCGCAACATGATCTGCTGGCCGAGAAGCAGCCGTCACTGGAGTTCGTCACGCCACCGCAGTTGGGTGAGCTGGTGCTATTTTTATGCAGTGAAGCCGGCAGTCAGGTGCGTGGCGCAGCGTGGAATGTCGATGGTGGGTGGTTGGCGCAGTAAGACCTTAATCTGATTCAACTATATGATCGTTCCCACGCGCAGCAAAGGAATGCCTCATTGGACGCTCTGCGTCCGCTCTTGTGACGCAGAGCGTCACGGGCTGCATTCCCACGCGGAGCGTGGGAACGATCTGTTAGGCACATTCTAAAAAACAAGAGGCGATCTATGTCCGAAATCTTGTGGCAACCCAGCGCCGAGCGAATCAGCAAGACCCGGATGGAGACCTTTCGGCGCTTCATCAATCACCGACACGATCTTGAAATCGCCGACTACCCGGCCTTGCACCAATGGAGCATCGATCGGCGCGAAGACTTCTGGCAGGCCATCGTCGATTTCTTCGACATCGAATTTCACGCAGCGCCTACCGCAGTGCTGGTCGAAGGCCCACAGATGCCCAGCGCCCATTGGTTCCCCGGCGCCACGCTGAACTTCGCCGAGCATCTGCTGCGTCGCCGTGACAAGTACCCGGCGGTGATCGCCATCCGCGAGAACGGTCAGCGCGAACAACTCACCCACGCCGACCTGGCCAGCCATGTCGCCGGTCTGCAAAAGAGCCTGCAAGCGGCCGGCGTCGGCCTTGGCGACCGGGTTGCCGCCTGCATGCCCAACACCTGGCAAACCCTGGTCGGCATGCTCGCCACCACCAGCCTGGGGGCGATCTGGTCCTGCTCTTCGCCGGACTTCGGCACCCAGGGAGTGATCGATCGCTTTGGTCAGATCGAACCCAAGGTGCTGATCACCTGCGCCGGCTATCGCTATGCGGGCAAAGAGATCGACCAGACGGCGAAGGTCAACGAGATTCTCGAACGCCTGCCGTCGCTGCAGCAATTGATCATCGTGCCTTACGCGCGAGGTCAGGCGCGCGTCGAGGACTTCCGGACCACGGCCAATGTGGCGATCTGGAGTGACTTCTATCAGGCGGGCGGCGAGCCCGAATTCGTTGCCGTACCCTTTGAACATCCGCTGTACATCCTCTACTCCAGCGGCACCACCGGTGTACCGAAATGCATCATCCACAGCACCGGCGGCGTACTGCTGCAACACGTCAAGGAGCACGGGCTGCACGTTGACCTGGGTCACGACGACAGGCTGTTCTACTACACCACCTGCGGCTGGATGATGTGGAACTGGCTGGTCTCGGCACTGGCCGTTGGCGCCAGCGTGGTGCTGTACGACGGCTCACCGTTTCATCCGGGACCGGAACATTTGATCGACCTGATCGACAGCGAACAGATCAGCGTATTCGGCACCAGCCCCAAGTACCTTGCGGCCCTGGAAAGCGCCGGCGTTCAACCGCGTCGCAGCCACGATCTGAGCAGTCTCAAAAGCCTGCTGTCCACCGGCTCGCCGCTGTCACCGCACAGTTACGACTATGTCTACCGCGAGATCAAAAGCGAACTGTGTCTGTCGTCGATGTCTGGCGGCACCGATATCGTTTCGTGTTTTGTGGCCGGCAATCCGCTGCAACCGGTACGCCGTGGAGAGATGCAGGGCAAGAGCCTGGGCATGGCCATCGAAGTATGGAACGACGCCGGCCAGCCGATTGTCGGAGAGAAAGGTGAACTGGTCTGTACCCGCCACTTCCCGGCCATGCCGATCGGCTTTTGGAACGACCCGCAGCAGGAAAAGCTGCGCGCCTCGTATTTCAGCCAGTTCCCGGGAGTGTGGGCGCAGGGCGACTATGCCGAACAGTTGCCCCACGGTAGTGTAATGATCCATGGCCGTTCCGACGCGGTGCTCAACCCCGGCGGCGTGCGCATCGGCACCGCGGAAATCTACCGGCAAGTGGAGAAGATCGAGCAGGTCGTGGAAAGCGTCGCCATTGGCCAGAGCTGGCAGGACGATGTGCGAGTGGTGCTGTTTGTACGACTGCGTGAAGGCGTTGAACTCAATGAAGCGCTTGAGCAAGCCATTCGCGAGGTCATCCGCGCCAACACCACGCCGCGGCACGTGCCGGCGAAAATCCTCGCCGTCACCGATATTCCGCGCACCATCAGCGGCAAGATTGTTGAACTGGCAGTGAAGAATGTGGTGCACGGGTTGGCGGTGAAAAACACCGATGCTCTGGCCAATCCAGAGGCATTGGAGCAGTTTCGGGATCGGGTGGAGTTGAAGGTGTAGAATCCGGGCTTCCCGTCGCCTGAAAAATGGCTTTCGCGGGCTTGCCCGCGAAATATCCGATTGAATAGAAGTCACCCATTAATGCGACTTTTTGAGGCATTAAACGTCTATTGCGTGGAAGCAGCAAAAAGATCAGGCCCCCATTCAGGACCCCTCAGATGAATGAATCGTCCACCGACAGTGAAGCTCAGGCACTGATTGCGCGGCTGGACTGGGCGCACAGCCCCCTGGGCTTTCCCTCCAACTGGCCGCAAAGCCTGCGCACGGCCGTGGATATCGTGATTCATTCGCCCATGCCAATGTTGCTGCTGTGGGGGCCGCAGCTCACGCAAATCTACAACGACGGCTTCGCCCTATTGGCCGGCCACAAGCATCCGCAGGCTTTCGGACAGCCGACGCACTTGATATGGCCGGAACTCGAAGACTTCACAGCCCCCATTTACCACGCCGTCCTGCAAGGCCAGGTGCGAACCTACAGCGAACAGCGCTTTAACCTGCAACACCTTGGTCGCAAGTCCGAGCTCTGGCTCGACCTGACCTACAGCCCGATCCGCGACGAACAGGGACTGGTCGCCGGGATTCTGGTCACCGCCATCCAGACCAATGAACGTCGCCGGGTCGCGCTGGAACTGAAAATGCGCTCCGAAGCCAGCATCAAGGCCCAGCACGAGTCCGAAGAGCGACTGCAGCTGGCACTGGCTGCCGCGGGTGCCGTGGGCACTTGGGACTGGAATATCCGTGAAGACCGCTTCATTGCCGACGCCCACTTTGCCCAGTTACACAGCGTCAATCCGGTGCTGGCCGATCAACTGCCCATTAGCGAATACCTGGCCGGTGTGCACCCGGAAGATCGCGCCATGCTCGCCCGCAGCATCAAACATTGCATCACCCACGGTACCGAATATTCCGAGGAATACCGCCTGCTGCAACCCGACGGCCAGCTGCGCTGGGTGTTTGCCCGGGGACGCTGCTACAAGGATCACCATGGCCGGCCGACCCGCTTCCTCGGTGCCGCGCTGGACCTGACGGATCGCAAACAGATCGAGCAAGCGCTACGCCAAAGCCAGACCGAGCTGCAATTGATCATCAACGCCATGCCGGTGCTGATCGGCTATGTCGATCGCGAAGAGCGCTTTCGGCTGAACAACGCCGCGTACCTGGACTGGTACGGCATGACCCCACAAGAGCTGTATGGCAAAACCATTCGCGAAGTGATCGGCGACGAGCTCTACGCCGACCGCGCCGAGCAGATCGCTGCGGCCCTGGCCGGTAAACCTTGCAGCTTCGAGGCCGAGTCCTTTCACCGTGACGGTCGCCCGCGCCATGCGTTGATGAAGTATCTGCCACGCTACGCTGCCGACGGCGCGATCAATGGCTTCTACATTTTTGTGATCGATGAAACCGAGCGCAAACGGACCGAAGCAGCCCTGCGTAACCTCAACGAAACACTGGAGGAACGTGTCGCCGCCCGGACCCGGGAACTGGCCGAAACCAACCAGCGACTGCAAAACGAAATGATCGAACGCGAGCGCGCCGAAGACGCGTTGCGTCATGCGCAGAAAATGGAAGCCGTCGGCCAGCTCACCGGCGGCATTGCCCATGACTTCAACAATATGCTCACCGGGATCATCAGCAGCCTTGATCTGATGCAGCGCTATATCGCTGATGGGCGCAGCGCCGAGATTGGCCGTTTCACCGACGCCGCCGTGTCCTCCGCCAACCGCGCCGCGGCCCTGACCCATCGGCTGCTGGCGTTCTCCCGACGGCAATCGCTGGACCGCAAACCCATCGACCCCAATCAGTTGGTGCACTCGCTGGAAGACCTGCTCAGCCGGACCAAAGGCGATCACATCGAACTCAAGCTACAGATGGCGGCCGAAGTCTGGCCGGTCAGCACCGACGTCAGCCAACTGGAAAATGCCCTGCTCAACCTGGTGATCAACGCCCGCGATGCCATGCCCAATGGCGGCGAACTGCTGATCGAAACCTCCAACAGCTACCTGGACGGGACTGACATCAGCACCCTGGAACCGGTCAAGGCCGGCGACTACGTGATGATTGGCGTCAGCGACAACGGCAGCGGCATGAGCCCTTCAGTGCTGGCCAAAGCGTTCGAGCCGTTTTTCACCACCAAACCCATCGGTCAGGGCACCGGCCTGGGCCTGTCGATGATCTATGGTTTTGCCCAGCAATCCGGTGGCCATGTCAGCCTTACCAGCCTCCCGGGCCAAGGCACCAGCGTGCGCCTGTATCTGCCCCGGCTTTACCTTGCGCCAGTGGAGCAGATCCAGGCAATCGCCCCCCAGGAAACGCCACCAGCCATTGCTGGTGAAACAGTGGTATTGGTGGAGGACGACCCGGCGGTGCGTATGTTGGTACTCAATGTGCTCGATGAACTGGGGTATAGCACCCATGAAGCTCAAGACGCCAAAGCTGCACTGCCGCTGCTGGAGTCCGACCTGCGGGTCGATCTGCTGGTGACCGACGTCGGCCTGCCGGGCATGAATGGCCGACAACTGGCAGAAATCGCCCGCCAGCATCGACCCGAACTGAAAGTGCTGTTCATGACCGGTTACGCCGAAAAAGCCCTCGAACGCCAAGGGTTTCTTGAGAACGGCATGGACATGGTCGCCAAACCGTTTTCCATCGACCTGCTGGCCAACAAGATTCGCACGATGATCAGCCAGAAAACCTGAGTTTCGGGCATAATCGCGCGCCCCGCTGACAGCACCGCTTCAAGGTAATGCCCCATGAAAGCTCAAGCCCGCCATATTCTGGTGAAAACGGCCGAAGAGGCCGAACAACTCAAGCAACGCATCGCCAAAGGCGAAGCGTTCGATGTGTTGGCCAAGAAGTACTCCACCTGCCCCTCCGGTAAACGCGGCGGCGACTTGGGTGAAGTGCGGCCAGGACAGATGGTCGGGGCCATTGATCAAGTGATCTTCAAAAAACCGCTGCGCACCGTGCATGGGCCGATCAAGAGCAAGTTTGGCTATCACCTGGTGCAGGTGTTTTATCGGGATTGATCAGGTGTCTTCAAGGGCCTCATCGCGAGCAAGCCCGCTCCCACATTAGACCTGCGTCGACCATGGATCTGGCAGTTGAATGCGATCCAGTGTGGGAGCGGGCTTGCTCGCGATCCGAATGCGCAGCAGGCGGCCATTCCCAGCCTAATCTCTAGGAATCAACGCCCCAGGCACTTGAATCACCCGGCTCGCCAATCGATGCCCTGCCTCTGCCGCTTGCACCGGGCTCCCCCCACTGAGTCGGCTGGCCAGATACGCTGCACTGAACGAATCCCCCGCCGCCGTAGTGTCCACCACCTGCTCGACCACCTGCGCCGGCACTTCAAAATACTCGCCTTCACAATGGATCAAACACGCCTCGGCGCCGCGCTTGAGCACCACTTCCGGGATGCCGATCTGCTCATAGGCGGCAAACACGGCTGCACTATCGGAAAACCGGAACAGCGCCAGCTCGTCATCGAGCGTCAGCAACGCCAGATCGACATACGGCAATACCCTGCGATACGCCGCCTGCGCATCCTCGACCGATGCCCACAAGCGCGGCCGGTAATTGTTGTCGAAGACTATTCGCGCATCCTGTTGCCGGGCTTCAATCAGGGTCTCCAGTAACTTCTCTCGCCCTTGCACGCCGAGCACCGCCAAGGTGATACCGCTGAAATACAGCACGTCGTAGTCCGGCAATGCCGCCAGAATCGGCGTGGCCGCAGGCGTGCTGAAGCAGTCACGCACCGCCGCTTCGTTACGCCAATAGAGAAAGCGCCGCTCGCCCTGGGCATCGGTCTGGATGCAATACAAACCGGGCAAGCGCCCCGGCAGGCGCTGGACCATGCTCAGGCCAATACCTTCGCTAGCCCAGCTTTGGCACATCGCCTCGCTGAAGCTGTCATCCCCCAGGGCCGTAACGTAATCCACCGTCGCCGCATTGCCCAATTCGCGAGACAGATAGACCGCAGTATTCAGCGTGTCACCACCAAAGCTTTGTTGCAGACTGCCGTCAGCGCGCTGCTGCAACTCGATCATGCATTCGCCGATCAGTGCAATGCGCGGAGGGTTGGGGCCGAGATTGCTGATGGTATTCATGTTTGGAGAGCTCCGATGATTCTGCGGCGTCTGGCAGGCCGCCTTCGCGAGCAAGCTCGCTCCTACAGGGGTAGGTGATCTCCTGTAGGAGCGAGCTTGCTCGCGATGGCTGCGACTCGGTGTTGAACCTTAGAAACAGGTTTCCATGCTTTCGATGACATTCAACTGCTCATCCACCAAACAGCCGGTGCGCCACTTGTCGAAGGTCAGGCACGGGTGCGAGGTGCCGAAGGAAATGATGTCACCCACGCGCAATTCGCAGCCGGGAGCCACGGTCATAAACGCATGCTGATCCATCACCGCGGTCACCTTGCAGGCACTGACGTCGTCGCCCCTGGCGGGTACCACACCCGCCCGATATCGCAACAGCGGTACCGGCAAACCGGCGTCGTACGCCACATCGCGCTTGCCCAGAGCGATCACCGCAAAACCCGGCTCCGGCAATGATTGCACGTGGGCCCAGACTTCCAGCGCCGGGCGCAAGCCTTCGTGCAAGTCGCTTCGACGGTCCAGCACGCAGCATTGCGCTTCTTTGTAGATGCCATGGTCGTGGGCCACATAACTGCCGGGGCGCAACACGCTGAGGAAACGTCCGCTGGCGTTCTGCGCCTCAAAGGATTCGGCGATCAAGTCATACCACGCAGAACCGGAAGCGGTGATGATCGGCTTGGCAATATCGAAGGCGCCACTGTCTTGCAGGTCAACCGCCAGGCGGACCAAAGAGGCCGCAAACTCACGAATCCCGCTCACGGCCTGATCGCCGTGGATCACCCCTTCATAACCTTCGATGCCGGTCAGGGCCAGCGCCGGTTGCGCCTTGATGGCCTTCGCCAGATCGAGCACTTCCTGCTCGCTGCGGCAACCGCAACGGCCGCCAACCACGCCGTATTCAATCATCACGTTCAGACGCACACCGCGCTCGGCGAAATACGCCCCGAGGTCGGCGACGTTGTCCGGGTGATCGACCATGCAGTGAAATTCGAACTGCGGATCGGCCAGCAACTCGGCGATCAACGCCATGTTGGGTGCGCCAACCAATTGATTGGCCATCAGCACCCGACGCACGCCATGGGCGTAGGCCGCACGGGTCTGCACGGCGGTGGCCAGGGTGATGCCCCAGGCGCCCTGCGCCAACTGACGACGGAACAGCGCCGGGGTCATGCTGGTTTTGCCGTGGGGCGCCAGCTCTGCGCCGCTGTTGCTGACAAAGTCCTGCATCCAGCGAATGTTGTGCTCAAGCGCATCACGGTGCAGCACCAGAGCCGGCAGGCTGACGTCGCGCACCAGGTTGACACCGGGCTGGGCGGCGCCCTTCTCCACGGCAGCGATATTCAAGGTAGAAGGCATGATCTAACTCCTCACAAACGCGGCCGCGAGCAACCGCTGCTATTCGTTGATGCGACGGGCCAGGTTGTTCGCGCTGTCGATCAGCACCCGGCGGTAGTCGTTGTAATTGTTCTTGGCATCGGCCCGCGGGGCGACGATGCACAGGGTCGCAATGCAAATGCCGCGCTCGTCCTTCACCGGTGCGGCGAAGCAATGGGTAAAGGTGTCGGCCACACTGTCGAAGGAAAAGAACCCATCGATGCCGGCCTGACGAATTTCCTTGAGGAAGTTTTCCAGCGGCAGGCGCTCACCGTCGGGCAGGATGAAGTCGTCGTGATCGATCAGGTCGACAATCTCTTGATCGCTCAAATGGCTGAGCAGCAAACGCCCGGAGGCGGTCCAGGGGATCGGCGCGTTCTCGCCGATGTCCGAGGAAATCCGGAAATGCCGCTCACCTTCTTTCATCAGCGCGACCGTGTATTTGCGCCCGTTGAGCAGGCACATTTGTGCGGTCTCACGGGTCTGGCTGACGATTTCCTGCAAGGCGTGGTCAGCCTCGCGGGTCAGGTCGAAATGACGTAAGTGCGCCTGACCGAGGAAGTACAGCTGGCGGCCCAGATAGACATGACCGTCCTTGCCCACCGGCTCGAGAATCCGTCGTTCGAGCAGGGATGCAACCAGTTCATAGACGGTGGACTTCGGGCTGCCGATGCCGCTGGCGATATCGTTGGGGCGCAGTGGCTGGCCGATTTCCTTGAGGAAATCGAGGATATCGAACGCCCGGTCCAGCCCGCGAGCCCGGCGCTTGATGGTGTCTTCGGTCATGTCAGTGGATTCCCATTCAAATTCACCGGGGAGTTTACCGCTAATGATCGTTCCCACGCTCCCGCGTGGGAACGCCGCCATGGACGCTCTGCGTCCGCTTTGGATGTGACGCGGAGCGTCACGGGATGCATTCCCACGCAGAGCGTGGGAACGATCATCAGTGTTCAGGCCTTTTTCTTGTACGCAACGCAATCAATCTCAACCTTGCAATCGACCATCATGTTCGCCTGCACGCAGGCCCTCGCCGGGGCGTGTTCGCTGGCGAAGTACTCGGAAAACACCTTGTTGAAACTCCAGAAATCCCGCGGGTCTTCCAGCCATACGCCGGTACGCACCACGTCTTCCAGGCCATAACCGGCCTCTTCGAGGATGGCGATCAGGTTGCGCATGGTCTGGTGAGTCTGCTCGATGATCCCGCCAATGATGATCTCGCCATCCACCGCCGGGACCTGGCCAGACACATACAACCAGCCATCGGCTTCGACTGCGCGGGCGAAAGGACGTGGCTGGCCGCCACCGGCGGTGCTACCGGTGCCGTAACGAGTGATGCTCATGGATGTTTCTCCTGCTAAAAAACCAAGTTGAATATAAAAACTAGAATCGAGTGTTCTTGAGGAATTCCGCCAGTCGCGGCGATTGCGGGCGCTCGAACAGCTCTTTGGGTGGCCCCTGCTCTTCGATGCGGCCCTGATTCATGAAAACGATCTTGTCCGAGACTTCAAAGGCAAAGCGCATTTCGTGGGTGACCAGCAACATGGTCATGCCGTCCTCGGCCAGCCCCTTGATCACACTCAGCACTTCACCCACCAACTCCGGGTCCAGGGCCGAGGTCACTTCGTCGAACAGCATCAGGCTCGGGTTCATGGCAATCGCCCGGGCAATCGCCACGCGCTGTTGCTGACCACCGGACAATTGGCCTGGATAGTGGTCGCGCCGATCCAGCAAGCCAACGCGCTCCAGCCACTTTTCAGCCAGCGCGACCGCTTGATCCTTCGGCAGCTTTTTGACCTTCAGCAGCCCAAGCGTGACGTTCTGCAATGCGCTCAGGTGCGGGAACAGATTGAATTGCTGGAACGCCATGCCGGTCATGGCCCGGTGCTGGGCAATGACCCTTTCCGGATGCCGTACGCGCTTGCCGTTAACCTCGTCGTAACCGATGGACTCGCCGTCGAGCATGATCTGCCCGCCCTGAAACTCTTCGAGCATGTTCACGCAACGCAGCAGCGTAGTCTTGCCCGAGCCGCTGGAGCCGATCAGCGTAACCACGTTGCCGCGCTGCATTTCCAGGTCAACACCCTTGAGTACCTCGAGCTGGCCATATTGTTTGTGCAGCCCGCGAATGCTCAGCAGGGCCTGGGCTTCTTTTGGGCTCGACAGGGTTTGAATCGAAACTTGAGCTTGAGTCATGGCAAAGCCACCCGCTTTTCAATATGCCGGCCGAGTAATTCGATGGCGTAGCTGATGATGAAAAAGAGAAAACCGGCGAACAGGTAAAACTCCAGGGTCATGAAGGTCCGGGCGATTATCTGCTGGGTACTGAGCAGCATCTCGGCCACACCAATCACCGACAGCAAGGTCGAAGCCTTGACGATCTCGGTCGATGAATTGACCCAGGTCGGCAGGATCTGCCGCAGTGCCTGAGGCAACAGCACGTAGCCAAGAGACTGGTAAAACGTCAGGCCAATAGCCTTGCTCGCCTCCATCTGACCGCGCGGCAACGCTTGCAATGAGCCGCGCACAATTTCGGCGACATGGGAACCGCAGAACAGCGTCAGGCCCAGAACACCGGCCTGAAACGCACCGATCTGCCAACCCAGCGCCGGCGCCATATAGAAGCAAGCCAGCACCAGGACAAACACCGGTGTGCCGCGGATCAGGTCGACGTAAAAGCGAAATGGCGCACGCATCCAGAACTTGCCGTAGGTCAGCACCAGCCCGGCGACGATGCCGACCAGGGTGCCGAGCAGAATCGCCAGCACTGAACACTCAACGCTGGTCAAAAATCCCGACCGCAAGGTATCGCGAGCGACCCACAACTCGTGCAACCAACTTGGAGATTCGTACATGAGCCCTCCTAACGACGAATCGCCAGACGCTGCTCCAGGTAACGCAGCAGCATGGCAATGAGGTAACAGGCAGCGACATAGAGCGCAGTGGTCACCAGCCAGGTTTCGATGACCCGGTAGCTCTCGACATTGATCTTGCGCGCGTAATAGGTCAGCTCCGGCACGGCAATCGCCGCCGCCAGCGAGGTGTCCTTGAACAGCGAAATGAAGTTGTTCGACAGCGCCGGCAGTACATTGCGCAGCATCACCGGCACCGTGACGTAGGCCCGTACTTGCCACTCACCCAAACCGATTGCCAACCCGGCTTCGCGCTGGCCCTTGGGAATACTCAGCAATCCGGCGCGGAACACTTCGGTCAGATACGCCCCGGCGTACAGCGACAGGGTGATGATGAACGAGGGGACCTTGTCCAGCCGAATACCCAGACCTGGCAAGGCAAAGTAGATAAACAGAATCAACACAAGAATCGGCGTGTTGCGGATGACCGTCACATACACCGACGCCATGGCCCGTAGCGAGCGATGCCTGGATAACAAAGCGAACGCCATCATCAGGCCGATCACACAACCGATGGCGATCGACACCAGCGCCAGCTCCAGGCCCAGTCCGAGCCCCGCCAGCAAAGTGTCGAAATCACGCCACACGGCGGCAAAGTTCAACTGATAGTTCATGGTCAGCAGTACCTTGAGCGGGGCGCGACCAGCGCCACCCCGCTGCGCATTAAAACAATTGGAAACGTAGCGAGCGAAGGAAAGACAAGGCGAGAACAGGCGAGAAACGGCTGGGGTCGCACCCGACTTGACTAGTCAATGAGCATTTCGAGTCTGTTTTCAACGCAGTATCTTGCGCGAAGCCCGCAGTAGTTTTCATTTGAATTCGACGGGGAAACCGATTTCCGGGGTAGGCAGATCGACACCGAACCACTGCTTGAAGGACGCCGCGTACGTCGGGAACTCAACGCCGGTCATGGCTTCATGCAAAGTCGTGTTGACGAAGTTCAGCCAGTCCTGATCGCCGCGTTTGACTGCGCAGGCATAGGTCTGTGGGCTCCAGGCGTAAGCCGGGCTGCGATAGCGGCCGGGGTTCTGCACCATCAGGTATTTGACCGACGACTGATCGGTGGCTGCCGTGTCGGCGCGGCCGGAGTTCACTGCCTGATACATCAAATCGACGCTGTCGTACTGATCGACCTTGGCCTTGGGCAGCGCCTGATGCACCAGCTCTTCGGCGTACACGTTTTGCAGCACCGCAACGGTTACGCCGTCGCCAGCCGCTTTCAGGTCCTGGATCTCTTTGTACTTGCTGTTGGCCGGCAGCAACAGACCGACGCCTTCGCGGTAGTACGGCAAGGTGAATGCCACTTGCTGCGCACGGCTGGCGGTTACGGTGATGAACTGACAACTCATGTCGACCTTGTCGGTCAGCAGGTTCGGAATCCGCGCATCGGAGGACTGCACCACGAACTCGACCTTGCTCGGGTCATTGAACAAACCCTTGGCAACCATCCGCGCGATATCGATATCAAAACCCTGCAACTTGCCGTCCGCACCCTGGAAATGCCACGGCGCGTTAGTGCTGCCCGTGCCCACAATCAAATGCCCGCGCTTCAACACGCTATCGAGCTTGCTATCCGCCGCTTGCGCGACACCCACAGCAGACGTCACAGCAGCGAAGAGAAAAACACACGCTTTAAACAAGGAAGGTCGGTGATGCATGACAAGCACTCCAGGGTGATGTGTATTCCGTTATACCGGAACTTGGTATGTAACAACGGAATAGACAGCAGAAAGTGTGCCATAGCCTGTGCCAGAAATCCTGGAGGGATTGAAAAGTGTTTTGAATCAACGGGATGAGGGAACGTGCCCGGAACGTGTTACGAAAGGCCCACAGAATGAACGCTACCGTTGGCTACAGCTCGCGGGTAGTGGGGCCACAAATGAGGGCGAGGCGGGTCAATAGCGGGCAATGGTCCGAAGACGTCAGCGCACGACAACCCTCTTCGAGTTGCGCTATCGTCCCTGAAGCAAGCGGATTCTCGACCACCACCGCAAAGCCTGGGCCAGCAATGCTCAAGACCATTGAAGCGCAAGTCCTCAAACAATCTACACCCGCGGCCCTCAAGGCTGAATTCGCCCAGGATGATTTCGAACGGTTGCACGGCTTTTGCGTGTTGATTTACATGGCGAGCATTTCCATCTGGCTGCTCTTCGACCTGATCGTCAGCGTGCGCGGCGGTCAGGGATTCACTGTCTACTCGATGATGTTCCTCGTCGCGCTGGTGGTCATCTCTATCACCCTGGGCTTCACCCGTAACGCCCGACACTTCCAGTGGATCAACCTGGTCTTTGTGCTGGTGATAACCCTCGGCGTTCGCCTGGTGATCGAGGGCCTGCCCATGGACCTGCACCCCGGCTGGCTGATCCTGGCGGCATCGAGCATTCTCTACAGTGCTTCGGTGCTGCCATTGAATCGATGGTCGTTCTTCGGCGCCACCCTGCTCACCTGGGTCGTCCTCAACCCGTTCTTCATGACCAACACCTCGGTATTCGAACTCAAGGGCACCATGGTGTTTTTCTATGGGGTGTTTCTCACCGCGCTGACGCTTTATACCTTCCTCAAACTGCGTCAGGCCAAGCTGCACAACTACATCATGTCGAAGCTTCTGCTCGACCAGGCTTACGTCGATGCCCTGACCGACATCCCCAATCGTCGCTCGTTCATGGCCGCCGCCAACAATCAACTGGAACATAGACCGCGCCAGCGCGATCACTATCTGGCCATGATTGATGTCGACAACTTCAAGAAGGTCAATGACCTGTACGGCCACGACATCGGTGACGAAGTGCTCAAGCGCGTCGCCGCCGCCATCAAGACCGTGATGGCCGACTTCGAGTACGCCCGTCTGGGGGGTGAAGAGTTTGGAGTCTACCTGTCCGGTGTACGTCGCGAAGACGTCGAAACACTGGCGGCGAACCTTTGCCGCGTGGTGCGCGATGAATCGACCGGCCACCCGGTGACCATCAGCATGGGCCTCGCGCGGGTCGAAGAGCACGACACCTTGAATCTGGCACTGATCAAGGCCGATCGGGCGCTGTATGAGTCAAAGCATACGGGCAAGGATCGGTATACGTTTTATCAGTGAATGCCGCCTGTACTTTGGGTCCCTCAGCCACCGGGACTGCCTTTAACCCGTTCGATATAACGCGCCACCGCCGGGGCCTTTTCGAAGCGGCGATGGATCAGCGACAACCAGGAGCCAGCCTCGCTGCCTTTGATTGCCCGGTACACCACGTTCGGCAAGCTGACGTGCCCGACTACCGACTCGGGCACCACTGCCACGCCCTGCCCCAACGACACCAGGGCAATCACCGCCACCAGCCCGCCCGGTTGCGGCCCCAATTGCGGCGCGTAACCGCCTTGCGCCGCGACCTGCAAGGTCCCGCTGATTTGCTCGGGGAGGATAAACGTCTGGCTCTGCAAATGCTCAGGCGTGATGTCCTGCAAACGGCACAACCAGGACTCGGCCGTCAGCGCCAGAACAAAGCCCTCGGCATTCAGGTGAATCGCTTCCAGCTCCTGGGGCAAGGTCATGGGCGAGCGGATGTAGCCTATGTCGAAACGCCCGTCAGCGACTAACCCCGGCAACGCCGCCATCGGACTTTCCCGCACACTCAGGCTGACATCCGGGTATTCACGGCTAAAGCCCAGTACCTGTTTTTGCAGCAAGCCTGAGTACACCGCCGACGCCACATAACCCAATTCGATATGACCGATTTCACCGCGCCCGGCCCGCTGGGCACTGTGCTGGGCCAACTCGAACTGACGCACTGTCGCCTCGGCCTCGATCACCAGGACAGCGCCGGCTTCGGTGAGACTGACCTCGCGCTGCTGACGCAGGAACAATCGAGTCCCCAGCGCGCTTTCCATGTCCTGAATCTGTCGAGTCAAGGTCGGCGGCGCGATGCCCAGTTGCTCTGCGGCACGGGTGAAATTGCGCTGCCGGGCAACGGCTAGAAAGTAGCGAAAATGGCGTATATCCATAACTTGATTAGCTCAAAGGTAATGAAAAGCTCGTCTTCAGCTAATGGAGCACCGTAGAACGCGGGATAAGCTGGCGAACCTCCACAGTAGAGAGCTCAAGCCATGCGCGTCAAACCTCTTGCTTTGGTGCTGACCACCTGTTTCAGCCTGAAAACAGCGTTCGCCGCCGAGCAGTCGCAAAGCATTGCCCAAAAAGCAATCCTGAATAATGACAAGATCGCGGTACCGGGGCTGGTGACGCCATGAGCCGAGTCAGCCCGCGCCTTACGCTGTTGACCGCTTCCGGGGTCTGCTCGCTGATCGTGCTCGACACCAATATCGTCGCCGTCACCTTGCCGAGTATCGCCCGGGATCTGGGCGCGAATTTTGTCGACATCGAATGGGTGGTCAGTGCTTACATGCTGGCCTTCGCCGCGTTGCTGTTGCCCGCCGGAAGTATCGCCGATCGCTTTGGGCGCAAGAAAACCCTGCTCTGTGGCTTGGGAATTTTCATCCTCGCCTCCATCGGTTGCGGCGTGGCGCCCACTGCGCTGTTCCTCGACATCGCCCGCGCAGTCAAAGGCGTCGGTGCGGCACTGCTGCTGACCTCAGCCCTGGCCTCCATTGGCCACACCTTTCACGACGAGGTGGAACGGGCCAAGGCCTGGGCGTTCTGGGGAATGTGTATGGGGGTCGCGATGACTGCAGCGCCGACCATCGGCGGCTTGATCACCGGGCTCATCGGCTGGCGCTGGATTTTTTACCTCAACCTGCCGGTGGGTTTGCTGTTGATGACCATGGTCTGGCGCGCCGTGCCGGAGTCTCGAGATACCGGGGCTGCACGCCTCGATCCCTGGGGCAGTCTGGCTTTCAGCGCCAGCCTGCTGTGTCTGATCTGGGGGTTGATTGAAGCCAACCGGATCGGCTGGAGCAACCCGATGACCTATGCCCGATTGCTCGGTGGCGCACTGTTGCTCGGCATGTTCGTGGTAATCGAACGGCTGCAACAACGGCCCATGGTTGATCTGCAACTGTTCAGGCATCCGCGTTTTATCGGTGCGCTGCTGGGGATGTTCGCCTATGCCGGTTGCGCGCAAGTGATGATGACCCTGCTGCCGTTTTACCTGCAGAACGGTTTGGGCTTCTCGGCGATCGCTTCCGGGCTGGGCATGTTGCCGTTCGCGTTGACGATGCTGATTTGCCCACGCATTGGCGCACGCCTGGCGACCCGCGTCGCCCCAGCCACGCTGATGGCTGCCGGATTGACCCTGGTGGGTAGCGGCAACCTGCTCAGCGCCTGGGCAGTCAACCACGGTGGCTACCTGAGCTTTGCCCTGGCGATTGCCGTGACCGGTGCCGGTGCCGGCCTGCTCAACGGTGATACGCAGAAAAACATCATGGCCTGTGTGCCTCGGGATCGCGCCGGCATGGCTTCGGGCATGAGCACCACCATGCGTTTCAGCGCGATCATGCTGGCCATCGGGGTATTCGGTGCACTGCTGACCAGCCATACCCAACAGTTGCTGCAAGGCAGCCTGACGATTGAAGCGTCGCAGTGGCTCGGGCAAGCGCAGAGCATCGCCTCACGAGTGGTGGCCGGCGACATGCCTGCGGCACTGAGCCAACTGCCGGAGTCGGCACGTCCGGCCGTCGAGCCACTGGCCCGCCAGGCCTTTGTCGGCGGCTTCAGCGTGGTGCTGTGGGTCGCGGGTTTGCTGGCGCTGCTGGCGGCGCTGGTGGTCGGCACGCTGATGCGTAATCCGATTCCAAAGCCTCGGTCTTTTTCCCTGGGTGTTGAGTAAACCGAAACGGGGGTGGCGATGGAGCTTGCTCCCTTGCCACAGGTTACTGAGGGCCCTTGAGCGATGCCAACACCCGCTCGGCATTTTCATCACAGGGCATGCCGTCTGGCCGCACCTTGATGGTATCGATGACGCCCAACAGCTTGGCCTTGCTCTGGGCCAGGTGCCGTTGCATCTCTTCAATCTGCTCGACCTTGCTTTCCAGACTGGCGAGCAACTCATCACGATTCCAATCACCCTGCACGCCGCCCGGCAATAACTGCTTGAGCTCCTGCAAGGTGAAGCCTGCCTGTTGCGCGCACTGGATGATTTTCAGCGTCTGCAACACCTGAGGTGGATATTCGCGATAACCATTGGTTCGACGGTGGACCTGACGGATCAGTCCCTGAGCCTCATAAAACCTGATGCGCGAAGCGGCGAACCCGCTCAGTAGCGCCAACTCACCGATTTTCATAAAGGCCTCATTTGCACGCTTGACATTAAAGTTAACTTTAAGCTTAGCCTCTACTCTCCACCGATGAGGAGTCAAGCATGTCACCCTTCCAAGCGTTGAATTTGCCCAACGGTCAGACGATCGGCAATCGCATCGCCAAAGCCGCGATGGAGGAGAACCTCGCCGATACCGAGCAGGCGCCCTCCCCAGCCTTGATACGGCTGTATCAGGCGTGGGCCGACGGTGAGCCTGGCCTGCTACTCACCGGCAATGTGATGATCGACCGTCGCGCGATGACCGGCCCCGGCGGTGTGGCGCTGGAAGATGATCGTCACCTGGAAAAATTCCGCCAATGGGCCGCTATCGGCCGGGCCAGGGGCGCGCACTTCTGGGTACAGCTCAACCACCCCGGTCGACAGACCATGGCCAATCTCGGTCAAGAAGCCTGGGCACCATCCGCTGTCGCCCTGGAGCTGGGCCAGTTCTCGAAAATGTTCGCCCGGCCCAAGCCGATGACCGAAGACGATATTGAAGAAGTGATCCAGCGTTTCGCCACCAGCGCCTGGCTCGCGGAGCAAGCCGGTTTTACCGGCGTCCAGATTCACGCCGCGCATGGCTACCTGATCAGCCAGTTTCTCTCGCCGCTCAGCAATCAGCGGACCGACCGCTGGGGCGGCTCGCTGGAGAACCGCGCACGTCTGCTGGTGGCGGTAATCAACGCCGTTCGCCAACGGGTTTCGCCGGGGTTCTGTGTGGCGGTCAAGCTGAACTCCGCCGACTTCCAGCGAGGTGGCTTCGATGCTGACGATGCCCGCCAGGTCATCGAGTTGCTCAACCCGCTTGCGGTGGATTTGCTCGAATTGTCCGGCGGCAGTTATGAGGCGCCTGCCATGCAAGGCGAAGCCCGAGACGGTCGCACACTCGCTCGCGAGGCGTACTTCATGGAGATGGCCAGTGAATTGGCGACGCAGGCAAAAATGCCGGTGATGGTCACCGGCGGCATCCGCCGTTTACCGATCGTTCAGCAGGTCCTGGACAGCGGCATCGCCATGGCCGGGATTGCCACTGCCCTGGCGCTGGAACCGCAATTGCCAAAACAATGGCGCAACGGCCAGCACAGTCATCCTCAATTGCCACCCGTGCTCTGGAAACGCAAACCCATGGCTTCCCTCGCGACTATGGCGATGGTGCGCTTTCAGATACACCGCCTGAGCCGCGGCCGCGCACCAAAACCGAAGGTTTCAGCGCTGTTCGCGTTGATTCTGGATCAGTTGTATATCTCCAGACGAACCCGCCAATACCGTAAGGCTATGGGCAAGTAATGGTTTTGCTGCGATCTTTTACGGCACACGCCATTAGCGTCCAGAGAAACGCAACCGCGAGAGCATCCGCAAATCGCCCTCCAGATAATAAGGATCACTCCAGCTACCATCGACCGCCAAAGGCTGGACCTGTTTGAGCGCCAGTTGTTTGGCAAAGTACCGAAACCGGTAATGCTCGTAGAAACGCAGCAGTTCCAGCCCATAGCGATCGGCCAGGTCGGTATCGCCGCGCATGATCAGGAAGTTTTCGTCATTGCCGTCACTGGCGGCGACGCTGAGGTTGTGGCTGCCGCTGATGATCACCGGGGCATCGCTGGTGAAGTCGCTGATGATCGCTTTAGTATGCACCAGCAGGTTGCCCTTCTGGCCTTTCAAACCCTCCTTGAGCCAACCTTCAAGACCGGTGTTCAGCAGCGCCGTGGCGGCAAACTCTGCGGTGCGGTCGGCATGGAAACCGGTGATCCGGCTGGCCGTGTTCTGCAGACCGAAGCGCAACACGTCATCGTGCGGTTGACCGAGCAAGGCATTGAGGATCTCGTCCGGCAGCGCGAATGCGGTGACGAACAATACGTCCTTCTTTGCTGCGTTGATGATGTCGACGAACTCATGCAGATCGCCCTCGCCAGAGCGCGGCGAAAACCCGGCGAACAATGACTGTGCCGGATCCATAGGGTTGTTTTGCGTCAGCCATTGGCGGGTGGCGCCGACATCCGCCGGTGCCGCCCAGATCTGCTCGTACACTTGCAGATAGCTGGCTGCCACACGAGCGTCGTCCAGTACATGCACCACGTTAGCCTGACGATAAACACCATTGGAGGTAAAGTTGGTGCTGCCGCAGAGCACCGCTTCAGGCTTGTATTCTCCTGCCGGGTCGAGCTGGCTGAGCACAATGAATTTGTCATGGAAGATATTGTGGGTGACGCGACCACGTTTATTCGCCGAAGGGATTTTTTCCAGGCTCGCTTCGTTCATCGTGGTGTCGTTATCACCCGGCTGCGCGTGATACAGCACTCGAACCTTCACTCCACGGCTGAACGCGGCGTTGACCGCATCGATGATCGACTGCAACTGGTATTCGTAGATGGCAATGTCCATCGCCCATTGACCGTCCACGGCGCGTTCGATAAAGCCAAGAAGCTCTTCCAGCAACCCGTTTTCCAGCCATTGGCGCGGCGCGTCGGGCCAGGCTTCGATGGGCAGGTTCTTGTTGGCACTGAGCAGCGCGTCGAGATCGGCGAATTTGCGTGAAAACGCCTGACTGGCCGCCACGGCGCGGTTGAAGATAACCCTCTGACCCAGCGGCTGGCCGTTGTCGGCGGTGACCGTCACTTCCAGTGACTCACCCAGTTGCGGGGCATCGACGCTGCCGTAGGCCAGATGAACGCGGTAGTGGATGGTTGCACCTGGATTGACGGCGTAATCGGCCCAGCGAAATTTTTGCAAAGGCGCGATATCACTTGGTGTGGCCTGGTACTCAGGGAGCGTGTGGGCCTTGCCGGGGAAGGTCAGGCTATTGAACAGAAACAGCCAGGGTTTGTTGTCCTGCTGTTTCTCGATGGCAAAGCCCAGTAATCCTTTGCGCCTGGATTCGGCGAGGTCCATCGCCAGTAACACCCCGTTGGTGCCGGCATAGGCTTTGACGCGGAAATCATCCTGACTGTTGGTGGCAAGTACACGCATGGTTCACTCCTGTGATTGGTTTGCCCCACAGCATAGCGGACCTCGCGCGCGCGCCCACACGCTGGGTGCACGTCAACGCAACCTGCCCCTTTAGCCGGACGTTCGTTGACTTCTTTTTACGGAGGCTGAGAACCCACCAATTGTTAGCTCCCTACTTAATAATCGGTTAATCCTGCAGTCCAAAAGTAGACAGGACCGCGTTAGCGCAGAAATTTCTGACGCTCTGCGCGGCGTGTTCGACATCGCATTAACGTCGGACTGGCGATTCAGAGCATTCAGGAGAACTCTCATGAACAGTCGTACGTTGTTGGTTGCAGGCGCCCTCGCCCTTTTTGCGTCTGCCGGTGCGGTACAGGCCGACACAACCGACACTGCCGTCCAAGCCGTGCCTTATCACTACGGAATGTCGTTGGATATTGCCAAGGTGGTTTCCATGACTGAGCCGTCAACACTGGAGTGCAAAGTAGTGACCGCGGACATGAAGTTCATCGATACGGCGGGCAAACTGGAGGAAATCACCTACCTCAAGCTGTCGGATGCCTGTCAATATCAGAGCTAAGTGGTGCCACTCCGTACAGCGCTGGTTTGTCCTGAGCTGAGAGATGGCCATTGAGCGATGTTCCTGGCAGCGGTCAGGCGGTATTCTTGCGCTCATCCCTTACTGCCGCAAGGATCCGCCATGCAGTTCACCTTTCGCACTCTCGCTACTTTCACCGCTGTGCTGAGTTTCGTCTTGGCGTTTGTGTGGGGCTTTTGGCCGGATGAGTGGCTGTCGATATGGAGTGTCGAGTACTCCAGCGCGACCGGCCTGGTGTCCAGGCGTACCGCGGTGTTGTTTCTGGCATTGGGCGTGATTTTTTATCGGGCTCGGCGGGCGCCACCTTCGAGTACGCGCAGGGCATTGAGTACAGGTTTTGTGGTGGGATGTTTCGGCTTGGCAACGCTGGGGCTTGGCGAATGGCTCAACGGTCATGCCGGGCCCGGGATCTTGCTGCCGGTGGTGGTCGAACTCGCGCTTGGTCTGGGGTTCATCCAGACCAAGCGCTTGTCGGTCGAGCGCGAAGAAACTATCGGTTAATGCGTTTTCACTCTTGAATCAACGACAGGTTGGTGAGCGGGGTTGTGCTCAAGGTCATAGCGCAGCTCAGCGAGCAAATCGCTGATCTCGCGGCATCCATTAAGGCGCTCCGCTTTGATGCCTGTGACTACCAATTCCACGCGGTCGGTTTCGTGGTCGCCGTAGACCTTCACCGTCATCGACAAATCCGGGGACAAGGTGCATTGGCAACGTTTGGGTAGAAAACTGCTTTCAATGATATTTCGTAGTTCCAAGGCAGAAAGAAACATAACGACCTTCTCCTTTATGTGGGACTGCCAATCAGCGTTAGTCAGTACTTTGCGTACTCGCAAGCCACCTCATTTGAATGGCTTCCTGCATCGCTCCACCGACCCTGAAGAGCAATGCCACCCACTAGACTAGGCCGCTTTTCCGATCCCGGTAAGCTCTTTTTTCATCTGTAATTGAAACGCCTCCATTTGGCCTCCGGGCATTTGCAGTTTGGTCTAGCCGAGGAGTTTTTAGTCTGAAGAAGCATATCGGCTTGCTCTTCGTCGAAATGCTCCTCATGCCGACCCGCCAATCAGTGCTGCGCGCTCGGCAACATGCCGCAGGCTGTCGAAGTTGATGTTGGCCCCCGAGTCGATCGCCACCAGGGTCTGGCCGCGTACGCCGGTTTGCGCCACGTACTTCTTGATTCCCGCCACAGCCAAGGCTCCGGAAGGTTCGGTGATTGAACGGGTGTCGTCGTAGATGTCCTTGATCGCCCCGCAGAGCTCATCATTGCTGACAGTGAGCACCTCATCCACATGCAGTCGACAGATCTCATAACCATAGGCACCAATCTGTGCGACCGCTACGCCATCGGCGAAGGTCCCGACTTGCGCTAGCACGACCCGCTCCCCGGCTTGCAGCGCGGCCTGCAAGCAATTGGAGTGTTCCGACTCGATGCCAATGATCTTGATCTGCGGACGCAGGTATTTGACGTAGGCCGCGATGCCGGCGATCAGACCGCCACCGCCCACCGGAACAAAGATGGCATCCAGCGGCCCGGGGTGTTGGCGCAGAATCTCCATGGACACCGTTCCTTGGCCGGCGATCACGTCGGGGTCGTCAAAGGGTGAGACGAAGGTGCAACCCATTTCCTCAGCCAGGTGCAATGCATGGGCCAAGGCGAACGGAAAGCTTTCTCCGTGCAACAGCGCTTGAGCGCCGCGCGTGCGAACGCCGAGAACTTTCAGTTCAGGCGTGGAACACGGCATCACGATGGTCGCCTTGATCCCCAGCTCCCGAGCCGCCAGCGCAACACCCTGTGCGTGATTGCCTGCCGAGGCGGTGATGACTCCCAAAGCCCTTTGCCTATCGCTTAGCTGCACCAGCTTGTTGTAGGCGCCGCGGATCTTGAAGGAAAAGGTCGGCTGCAAATCTTCGCGTTTGAGCAGGATCTGGTTGCCCAGCGATTCGGACAGCGCCGGGGCCGGTTGCAAAGGCGTACGCACCGCCAGGTCGTAGACCGGCGCGGCGAGGATCTTTTTCACGTAGTGCTCTAGCAACGACTGCTCGGCGGGGCTGCTCTGGCGGGTGCTCATGGACGTCTCCTGGCTTTATTGGAGGCCCCGGAGACAGATAGAGAAAACCCGCCTCTAGGGCGGGTTGGGTGCAGCCGTCAGCTAACCCGCCAAATAAGGAATGGCGGTAATAATGCTTGGCTGGAAACGCAATACGGTTGAAGTCATGGCTCGAAAGTAGCCGGGCGTTAATGGCAAGTCAATGGCCAATTCGGTTGAGCGTATAGATGGATCCTGTCATCTTCGAATCCTGTTCATCTACCCAAGGAAGGAAAACATGAAGTCTGTCGCACTGCCTTTGATTGCCCTTATCGCCTTCGCCGGCTACACCGTATCGGTCATGCTGCAGGCCGAACAGTCACTGATCGACTTTGGCATCAGACTGATGTCCCGCCCGGATACCGCGCAAGTGGTGATCGACCTCTATCTGCTGGCCATACTGGCTTGTGTCTGGATGTACAAGGATGCGCGAAGTCGCGGTCAGTCGGCGCTTTCGGTGCTTCCTTATCTGTTGATCACCGCAGTCTTTGTTTCCGTCGGGCCATTGCTGTACCTGGTGGTGCAGGGGCTTCGGCGATTCACCAGGTCTGCCCGCGGCGCTTGAGTTCAAGGCGCCGGCCGAACGCTTCAAGCACTAATGAATACAGATCGTCCTGCAAGTAGGCGTCTTCAATGCCGGCGTCCATGTTCGGGTTGTCGTTGACCTCGATCACCAGCACTTTTCGGCAATCTTCAGCACCCGTGCAGGGCCCCGGCGTTACGCCTGCACAAGCGCATCCTCCAGCATCGCGACACTCGGTTCAACGATTGCTGTCGTTCGAGTCTCTGGGAGGCGTGTTGGGCTGGATCGACGGTTTTACCGAGCCTGGCGCAGGGTCCTTGCGTGGATAACCGTTGCCGATTCCGCCATTTTCCAGGGTCGGCGAGCGTGGCACCGGCACAGTGTTCGGTCCACGAAAGGCTGGGGCGCTCGGCTGCGTGCCTTGCATGCTGTTGGGATTGGCTCGGCGGATCGGGTTGTTGTAAGGATTGTCGTTGCTACTGCCTGGCAGGTTCTGGGCAAGGAGTATCGGCCGGGGCGAGGCGTTGTGAGAGGATGCTTCAGGCCGAGCCTGGGCCAGGCTGCTCAACAAGCCACTCAATGCCAGCGCAGTGAAGCCAAGCACTAGCCTGTTCATCGGGCACCTCTATCTATGTGTACAGAGACATTACCTTCAATAACACGCTACGCGCTGGATTCGGATTTGTTAACAAAATAGTCCTGCGGGATATACAACACGCGTTATCCGGAGCGCTGATCTGCCGAACGGCCCGCGCCAGTAACCGACGGGGCTTTTGCCGCGCCCCACAGGCCACCTGAACACGAGACACTTCAGATCAATACGAAAATCGCCAACAACCCGCCGAAAATCGCCCACTTTTCCAGGTAGTAACGCGTGCGGTTGCGCTTTTTCAGTTCCTTGCCGCGCAGGCGGATTTTGTACAGCCTGTTAAAGGCACGGTTCAAACCACCGGTCTTGTCCCCGGCATCGTTCGGCGAGCCGGCGGCTGACATCACGGTGTAGCTGAACCAGCGGTTAAAGGCAGCAGCCCAGCGGTACTTCATCGGACGCTCCACATCACAGAACAAAATAATACGGTTCTGTTGCGTGGTGTTCTCGGCGTAGTGAATGTACGTCTCATCGAACATCACTGCTTCACCGTCGCGCCAGTGATAGCGTTCACCGTCTACCTCGATGTAGCAGCCCGGATCGTTCGGTGTTTCCAGGCCCAGGTGGTAGCGGTAGGAACCCGCATACGGGTCGCGGTGGCGTACCAGCCTGGAGCCAGGTGGTAACTCGGCAAACATGGCGGCTTTGACCGAGCCGATGCCTTGCAGCAGTTCGGTGGTGCGTGGACAAAGCTTCATTGCCGAAGGATGGCTGTCGCCGTACCACTTCAGGTAGAAGCGCTTCCAGCCCGTTTTGAAGAAGGAGTTGAAACCCACGTCGTTGTATTGGTCCGAACGCTTGATCTCCCCCGCTCTGAGCAGGTTCTGGCCTTCGGTGCGGATTTCTTCCCAGTGCGCTTGCAAAGGGCTCAAGTCAGGAAAGTCGGCAGGATCGAGGTAGGGACGATTGGGTTTCTTCGAGAACAGGTAGAGAAAACAATTCACCGGCGCCAGAAACGTCGAGTGATCACTCAACTGACGGCTCAATGTGTGGCGTACACGACCACGCAGATGCACATACGCAATGGATACAACGTAAATAGCGGCAATGATGAGTTTCACGGAAGTGGTCACATGTCAGAAAAAAACATACTGCGTCCCGTACAAGCCGGATGGGCCAAAGGACAAATGCGCAGCGTCTGATAATCGAAACAGCGGGTCCTGGCGGCGTATCCCTGAGCTCAATGCCGGTGATTTGCATCTGGCCGCACGATGGCATTTTAGCCTCTGTTTGTAACCTTAGGCTAACCGCAATTGTGAAAATATGCCTGCCGCTGTGCCAAAAAGCCATTATCTTGATTCAGCGCAATCCGCTCATCGATGCCATCAATCCGACATGACGTTCGGCGGCGTCATCCGCAAGCGCGCCGACACCAGCATTTTCATTTCAGCGACAAACCTTTCACACCCCCATCACCTTCAGCGCCATAAACTTCACTCATCCATTTCAAGCATTCCCTTGGCCCGCCCGCATGCGGGCTTTTTTTCGTCCGATGACCCGTCCTGCTTAGCCTGGATCCGATCCATAAGATCACCATCACCCCAATTCAAATTCTGCTTGAAGGGCGCTGACAGCAGGGTCGGCATTTTGTAGGTCAGTGCATGCTGAAATTATTGTTTGTCATATTCTTTTTTATCCAACAACCCAATTGAAACACCATCAGCACGCACGCTATTACACTCCTTGCCGTACTTTGGATACGTAACGCCGATAACATCTCCGGCAATTTTCCAATAACCGTTTTGCGGATCCTGACCTGAAATCTTTATTATCGCCGTACCCTCCTGATGGAGAGTTTCCGAAAACGGATAGCCGGTACTCGTAACGCTAGAATGTTCGTAACCTATCAAAACTCCACCCATCTCACTTCCCTTTAACTGTTTCGCATTGGGAGGTGCAGCAGCATGGGCTTCATTTGCAGCTTTCGGATGCATTGACCATGTTTAATTTCGGGCTAAAACCGAGGCTTGTTCGTCACATTCACCCCATTGATCAAGACCCCTGCTCTTTGAGGAGAGATTTCAACCCGGCTCGTACCCAGACGTTGTCCACCACTGCACAAACCGCTCACAACGAATATCTCCCCACTCTTGAATTACTTGTTTTCTGCTTTCTTCAACCCCAGTCCTACATTTGAAATAGCGATTAGCTTACAAAAAAAATCCACAATATCGCGCCATTAAAAAACAAATATTGATCGACGCCTTTAACGCTAACTTCCCAGGCTTTATCCGGGGACGAGTCAATACAACTTTTGAGTGTCTTAGCGGAATCCACGATGTAGGATTCATGGGCAGCACCCGCGACAGTTTTCAACTAATCGAACGGAATCGAGCCATGCCTGACAATTACCCCCTCCCAAGCGTCCTTGAAAAAATGTACGAAAACCAGCTCGCACTCGAGGCCGCGCTCATGGAGCTCGCCCTATGGGTAGAGCAGCGCGGGTCGACAGTGGTAGGCGAAAATATTCGAGGCTCACTTGAAACCATTGGCGCAAATGTGGGCTACATCAGACAGGGACTGGCCAGGATGAACGCCGAATGAGCGCCGAAAATCAGACTCGCGCTGGTAGCTGGCGACAAACAGGTTTCTCTACTAGGGTTTCCGCGACATGGAACCGTGCCGTCTCATTAGCTGTCACTTGGTCAGGAGGAGATATATGAGCTCAATTCGCACTGCCGAGCAGACCTATCGCACTTGGTCTAGCCCAATCTTGCTGGAGCTGAAGGAGAGAGAACATCAGCTGGATCCTTCCGCCCGCCAAGCACTTCAAAATGTGTTGCTGGAGAGAAGGCTTCTGGACACCGGGAACTCTTCTGGCAGAGACCGGCGTAACGCCGGACCGGTTAATGACGGCAAACCTTGACAGCCGCCACTAATGGCTGCACAGCAGAACGGAATTTACCCGTTCTGCTGGAGTAGTTTTCAAACGCTAGTCCTGCTCTCCGCCATCATGGTCACGATCATGATCGCGGTGACGACCATATTCCTCATTATCGCCGTGACGATAATATCCTCGGTCTTCCCCCTGATCATCGCCGCGACCCCGATCATAGCCACGGTCATGTTCACGACCATAATCACGACCTCGGTCATGCTCTCGACCGTACCCTCCTCCATCCTCCCAGTACGGCCAGCATCCTCCCAACAGGAGGGAACCTGATATGGCCAAGATCATTATCGCTGTTCGTTTCATTTGAACGTCCTAAAAAGCAAGGGTCAGAGCTATGGAGAAAAGTTATCGCTGCCCATCAGTTTTAATCAAACGAGCAATCAACAGAAGATACGACCACGAAGTAGATCAATGATTCACCGGCGAGGCGCCCCCATGACGGCAGAAAATCAAATTACCAGGGTCATGCTCCACTCAATTATCGAAAACAGGGATAAAGCATGAACGACTCATTACAGACGAAGCATTTGTCCAAGCGCACACGGTGTGGGTCGCCTGCGAACAGAAAAAAATCAGCATACTCAGCCCTCTGGAATGCGGCAGTCTGGAAGCTGACAATTTTCAGCTGCATCCGGCCCGAAGCGCCGGGTCGCCAAGAGAGTCGATAACAACAATTCACACACTAGCCTAAGCTTCGAAGGATGAAGCGCTTCAGGTTCTTGAATGCAATTGATTCCAATAGAGAACTATTACTATCTAATCGTTCTGAGGGCATAAGACTATGTGTGAGTCATGTGAGCCAACCCAAATACCGGGCACTACTGATCGTCGTCGATTTCTTCGGCTCGTAGGGGCCGGGGCAGGCGCTCTAATCCTTGCTGGCGCCCTGCCGGGCAAGGTTGCACTGGCGGCCGAACAAACCATTCCAAAGCCACAAAACGCAATCAACCCAACGATGGCGCTGCAGAGGCTTATGGATGGGAATCAACGATATATGACTGGAACTTCCAAGACGCATGACTTCCAGGCAGAACGCGAGGCCTTGGTCGCCGGCCAGAACCCATTCGCTGCGGTACTGAGTTGCGCAGACTCTCGTATTGCTCCTGAATACGCATTTGATACTGCCCGAGGGGACCTTTTCGCTGTGCGCGTCGCGGGTAACTTCGTCACGAACGAAGGTTTGGCCAGCCTTGAATACGCTGTCGTATCACTCGGCGCGCCATTCATTATGGTGTTGGGGCATGAGGGCTGTGGAGCCATTGATGCGGGTGTAAAGGCAATAAAGGATAAAATTAAATTCCCTGGTCACATCCAGGGGCTGGCCGATTCACTTAGACCCTCTATTGAAAAGGTACTCAACGAGCCGGGCGCGCTTCTCGACAACGCCATCGTGCAAAATGTCAAAGACTCGGTCAACAAGCTCAAGACTACTTCGCCACTGCTCAGTAATGCACTCAAGGAGGGCAAGTTGAAAATCGTAGGGGCCGTCTACCGCCTTGCTACCGGCAAAGTAGAGCTTATCGCCTGACGTGAGTAGATGCGTCTCACCAAGAGACGCATCATCCAATGCTCGCGATACCCACGAACCGCAGCTCCTTGACGCGCTATTGAAGGACACCGCCTTCAGCGTGACGCCGGACCAGGTCGCAGCCGCGATCAGGCTGGCTAGGAAATATTTATTATCCGTAGCAAACGGCGAACATCATCAACGGACCGCAACTTGATGGTCCATTCCCCATCAACCTTGTCATTGACCTCGCCAAACTCTGCGCAAAGTGTTTTTACGGAACAGTGCCCGGCCTTGAAAGCTGGCAGCCGGAAATAAAATAGAAGCCAATTATGATAGGCCACAAAGCTGAAGGGGCAGTCGCCATCAGCGACCGAAAAAATTCCAATGGACCTCGTTGAGTCGCTCTGCGGCCTGGGGGCGCAGTCATGCCCTTTCATTGCGCAAATCGCGCCAACCAGCATGCAAAACGCTTCCCGCGCTTGCGGGCTTTCGATGGACGAATAGCACTCAACGTACTTCGCGGCATCCCGAGCGTCAGTGATCATCTTGTTTCCCCTAGGTTTGTGCCCTCTTCCAATCTAGCACCATCCATACCCGCCGGAGGCCATCGCAGTGCCCAGAGGCATCAGACGCTGCGCCAGGAAGAGCAGCAAGTGGCCGCCTGAAGCCTGACACCTGGATACTTGAATCAGTCTATTCGATGCTTGATGCAAATCCTGTCCCACACAACTCACTACGCCTCGGAACACTGGAGTAATTTTCTGAGTTGCGCGGGGACTTCGATAACTTTTCTTGTACCCGGCGAGATACAAACTTGAGTAAGGTTCGCAGTAAACGCCAGCACATCTGGCGCAATACGCCCCTCAACTGAAAATGAGAAAGAGTGCAACCCGACATTCGAAACGCTTACCGTCATAGTCAGCTCGTCATCCCAAGTAACCGGATGCAAAAACTCTAAAGAAAATGCCCTCGCAGGAGGTAGCAAATTAAACCCTAAAAGAGTTTTCAACCCCGGCCCCTCAAGCCAGACACCCAGTGCGTCGTGAACGGCTTCCACAACAAAATATGAAAACCTTGGAGTAAACACTACTCCCTCAGGGTCACAATCCCCGAACAATACCTTTCTTTTAACAAGCACCGGATTCGGCATAGATCAATCCTTGATAATGAGGGGCTGCCCCTAATGCCAGTCAGTTAAGACATTACGCGAACCGTAGCAGCTGGCGAAGCCTGCGTCCGGCTGCGCAGCAGTCGTAAAACAGTCACTGCGGTATTCCAGACAAATCGTGGAAGCAGGATTTGCGACGGCTTCGCCGCCGGACGCAGCCTTCGGCAGCTGCTACGGGGGACAGTGCTGAACCTGAAATTCCTTAACTGACTGGCATTGGGGGCTGCCCCTGCGCATTGAGTATGTTTCAGCTATTGGTCCACGCAGCCCCCCCGTATGTGGCTGCCTGGCCGACTCGGGGGCTCTTGTCAGCCGCAAACGCAAAATTCTAGTGCCGGGCTTCTGTCAACAGAACCTGCATCGTCAATCAATCGCCACAAAACCTTCAGCGGCCTTTGTCGCCCGCCACGAATGGCTCGAAAGCCGGCGTCGACCGGCTGACAAAGGCCTTGTCGGCACGAATCACAAAAAACGCTGCAATTTTATGCTGCAAAGCATAGTCCCACCCCTGTTGCGGGCCGAGAGCCAGCAACATAGTCGATAGCCCATTGGCGATCATGACTGAGGGAGCGATTACCGTGACCGCTGTCAGGTCATGCTCAATGGGCCTGCCGGTGCGCGCATCGAAGGTGTGCGAATAGCGTCGGCCGTTTTCCTCGAAATAATTGCGATAGTCGCCCGAAGTGGAAATGCCGTAGCCATCGAACGACAGCACCTGTTGCGCCTCCTGTCGGTCGTCCCGCGGAACCTCCAGCGCCACTCGCCAAGGTGTTCCATCGGGCTTGCGCCCGACTACCTTGATCTCGCTGGTGACGTCGGCCAGGAAGCTGTTGATACCCAGTTCCTGCAGATGCTCGGCAATGCGATCGGCCGCATAGCCCGGCGCAATGCTGTTGAAATCGAGCTCGACCGCCGCGTCCTTGCACAGCTGCTCGCCTTCGATACGCAGGTGCTGATAACCCACCCTTTGCCGAGCACTCGCCAATGCCTGCGCCTGGGGGACCTTCTCCTCACGCGCCTGCGGACCGAAACCCCAGAGATTGACCAAGGGCTCAACGGTCAGGTCGTAGGCGCCGTCGCTTTGCTGCGAAAGCTGCTCGCCATAGCGGACCAGCTTCAACAACGGCGGCGGCATGGGCTGACAGCTGTTAGCTGGCAGCTCGTTGAAGCGCTCGGTATCCGAATCACCACGATAGGTCGAAAAAGTGCGATCGATCTCGGCCAGGATCGCCTCGACCTGCACCCGAACCTGCTCGGGCGAGTTTTCTCCCGAGGCTCGACGCCGCACGTATTGAACCGTGTAAGTGCTGCCCATGGTCGGGCCGCTGATTCGCTCCAGCGAGTCACCAGTGTCGCAACCCGCCTGAGCGACAAGCGCAATGATCAGACTCCATTTCCTGACATGATGACTCAATGGGCTACACATCAATATTCCTGAATTAACCTGTAGGAAAGCACTCGATTGAGCTGAGCATTCTTCACGCTTTGTATTGATGCTGGGTCGAGCTTATCAGGGGGTGGCTATGAGGCAATCACAACCGCATTGCTGCGAGACGTTGAAACAGGTTCGCGATTTCTCCCACCATCTACAGCAAACGAAACATCCCGGCACGATGGCGAGGCGACAGACGGTGTGTTGATTTCCGACCAAGCCAGCTCGGCGATTTGCTTAGCCGCCCCCAGGCAGCGACAATTGGCGCCCAATTTTTTTCGAGGTTTGCAACATGCGTAAAGCACTTTCCGTCTTGGCACTGAGCGTCCTGTTTGCCCAAGGCGCTATGGCCGCAGGCGGCACCCAGGCTGCAGTCGGCGGTGGTTTGGGCGGCGCCCTGGGTAACGTTCTTGGTCAGAAGCTGGGTGGCAGCACAGGCGCAGCCGTCGGTGCAGGCCTGGGCGGCGCGGCAGGTGGTGCCGTTGCAGCCAAAAAAGGCAAGAAAACCAAGGCAGCTATTGGTGGCGGCCTGGGTGCGGCAGGTGGCTCACTCATCGGCAACAAGCTGGGTGGTAGCACCGGCGCCACCATTGGCGCAGGGCTTGGTGGTGCTGCTGGCGGCGCTATTGGCGGTCAGAGAAACTGATTCTATCGCTAACAAAAAACCCGGCTCTATAGCCGGGTTTTATGATTCAGGTGATCCCACACCTCTTGCCCGTCGCGCGCCCGGTGGTCCGGATCTGTGGTCACACCGCGTAAGGTTTATCTCCTCGACAAAGGTTACATCTCTTCCACCTCAAAGCGGCCGTCATCAAGCTGGCCGACAGCGATCAGGCCACGTTCAAGAAACTGAATGAAGATGGTGGACGTCGCTTTCTGAAGCCGCTTACCCTATTGAGATGTATGCGGAAAACGACCGGATAGTCGGCGTAGTCGTCAGGGCGCTACAGAAGCTGTAGCCAGCCGGCGCGGCGGGGATTTTAAGAAATTGAGACGTATATCAGGTTTTGCGATCACAGCCTTGTTGGCTCTAGGTGGGATTGCGACGTTGTTCCTTGCTAAATATTGCATTGAATATTTTAAAGGCCCAATAGCCGAAACATGGGTTGAACTCGCACTCGGTCTTGCAGGTTATCTATTTTTCTTTTCAGTTAAACCACTTGAGAGATGGATAACAAAAAGGCTGAACCGATCGAGCCGAAAAAGACAGGACAACAAGTATTTGTAGGAGGCGATCGTGGGATTCAACTGGCCCGGGGGCGCCGCCGAACCATCCCCTTTAGCGCCCTTGTCATACTCTCGTCACACCGGGCTGGCACATTGAAGTCAGCCACAGGGATGTGGCAGCTCACTACCTGGAGCTCGCCACGTACGGACTTTTTCATTCCAGCGACATGCCCCATTACGTCCGTTTCACTGCGGCTCACCTGGATTGAGCCTGCGCACTTCAAGAATCCCTTTTTAAGCCCCCCTCGCACGGGCTTTTTGTTGATGGCTTAACTGCCAGCTCACCCCGAAGGCGGCCCTCATGGAGCCTAGTGGCCTGCGCTTCGTCGCCCCGTCGTTGATTAGGCTGAAGTTGCAGAGCACACTCTGGCGAGCTGAAGGATCAGCGCCCCCTTCGACAGAGAGCCCGCCATGTGCGGGTTTTTTGTTATCTGCCCTCCCCAAACTCGCCACCACCTCCGGCCTCGGCCCTGAGGATATTCGGTGCACCCCGCATAACTCGACTTTAATTGAATTGATGCACCCAGGAGTCTCTTCACAACGCTCACCATCGGGAGCCCTAACATGAACAAACCTCTATTCGCGCTGGTCGCCGTGCTATCAGCGGTAGGTGGTTGCGCCACTAATTCACATGTCTATCGTGACCAGCCGCTGGTCGCAAAGGTCGAGAGGGGCATGAGCAAAGATCAAGTCCAGAGTATCGGCGGGAAGCCATTATCAGTAACGAACCGCACAGTAGAGCCCGGCACCTGCTTTGACTACATGCTCACTCAAGCCGGCCATCAGCAGTCTTTCAATGTCAGCTTTGATAGATCAGGCAAAGTGGACCATAAGAGCTTTATGACCTGCGCTGAATGGAGTCGCGCACAGCAGAAAGCCAGAGAACCAGCCAGCAGTATGGGCGGTATGGGAGGCGGAGGTTATTAGCGCATGACACGCCCTCACCTTCCCCGTTTTCCGGTTCACTGACTACAGTCGCTCGGATCGCCGGCGTGACAAGGTAGCAGATAGCCACCAAGATCAATTTGGGCGAACGGCTTTTGCCATTGAAAAAGTCGTAATGACGGTCGATCACTGCTCCGGCCAGCGGCAAATTTCAGGCAAAAAAAATCCCAAGCAGCTGATGGACACTTGGGACTCAAAATGCATAAACCGTGGTGGTGAACGCAGGGGCATATTATCTCAATTCGGGAACTTGTAACAGGATATTTGCACCCGTCCGTCCGATTAAAATCACCTAACCCCTTCAATAACCACACTTTTTTTCAGACTTAGCCTCAGTGCGGCGTATCGAGATGACGCTGCTCGATAGCTGGTAGAGAGCAATGAACTGTCGGGATTCAATCGTGTCTACAAAACCGGTGATGACTCAGTAACGACCTGGCTAGTGCTGGTCAAGACAACCGGCCAGCCTTTAAAGCACTCAGTAGGAATCAAACATGTCTAAAAAGCTTGCTGCTATTTTGTTGTCCGCATTTGTTGGCGTGGTTGCTGGCAATGTAGTTGCTGCTGATGCTCAATGGGGAAAAGATCACCCACGCAGGGCCGAGGTAAATGGTCGTCTGGCCAACCAGAACAAGCGAATCCATAACGAAGTCAAAGAGGGCGAAATGACCAAGGGACAGGCAGCCAGACTTCATAAGGAAGATCGTCAGATTCGTCAGGAAGAACGGAGCATGGCTAGCCAAAATCGCGGTCATATCACCAAGCAGGAGCAAAGGACCCTTAACCAACAAGAAAATGCTGTAAGCCACCGGATTGGTGGCTAAGCCTTACCTGTGATTTTCGGTTAATGCCCGGCTTAGTGTGCCTTTTTGAAAATGACTTACCCGCTAGTCCGCGAGGTCTTCACCTCACGGGCTGGTTGTATTGATCAGTGTTTGCCATCGATGGCGCATTAATTTTCATTCCAGCGAGAATTCGCCGAACGATTTCGATCAATGAAGCGTAAACACCTGCCTGATGTCCCGTGGCAGCAGCCCCGGCATTATCCAGGTCGCCGGCAAGTTCTTCTCAAAAACGCGGCGTTGCGTGAAGTTGACAGCATCCCTGCGCATTACCCAAATACTACTGACAGAAATTGACGGTCGTGTTTGTTACGCTTTGGGTTCATGTGGGGAAGGCGACTCCTCAGACATTTATCAACGCCATAAGAGAAGGACACTCTAATGACACGTGCCATTACTATTATCACCGAGAACTTTTCAGATTGGGAAACCGCCCTGATCAACTCCGCTGGTCGTGCTTATTACGGCTTCGATACACGCTTCGCCACCCCCAAAGGTACCCCAGTCACCTCTTCCGGAGGCATGATCGTCACCCCGCATTTGGCGCTCGAAGCCATCCAGCTCGATGAACTCGACCTGCTAATCATATGTGGAGGCACCATCTGGCAGACCGAACAGGCCCCTGATATCGCTTCCCTGGTTACCGCTGCCCATGAAAGAAACATCATCGTCGCTGGCATTTGCGACGGTACCCGTGTGTTAGCGCAATCGGGCGTTCTCGATACCCTCCGTCACACTTCCAATTCGGCAGAGAACCTGTCGGAACTGAATTATGGTGGAGCGGCTTACTATCAGGATGTCCCTTATGCAGTAGCTGATAAGCGTGTCGTTACAGCTCCAGGTACCGCTCCGGTCAGCTTCATGGCCGAAATCTTGTGCACCTTGGGTATAAACGACGAAAACCTCAAAGCCTACCTGGCAATGCACGCTGCTGAGCACCGCAAGTCCGCCTAGACCGCCATCTCCTGCGTCCGACATGGAACCTGCACCGGCACCTCTAGTGGCCTGTGTGGCTAGTTCTGTTAGTCAACTTCGGCGCCAGCAGCCCATATCCTGCGTTGCTGTTCCTCGCC
>NZ_JBWKQB010000016.1:0-24064 GCF_059418545.1 Pseudomonas sp. GW821-FHT07G10
CAATTCAACGGTGGGCTGGCGCCAGCTCGGGCCGAAGAAAAACTTAACGTCGTGTCCGGGATTAGTTGACCACTACATATCGGTTCCCAGGCTAACTGCTGGGGATACCTGAAATCCCGTTCAGAACGTAACTTGCAACCCTAAACGCTGTTACTAGGTTGTAATTTGGCTAAGCCCTGTTTGATATGGCCGGCATTTTCACCAATCGTCTCCAGTGCGCTTCGAACGTTCTCACCAACCTCTGGCGAATCCCGCTGTTCCACCCACAACGTCAACTCCATTAGCGCCGCTTCCAAGGCGAGTTGATTGTGATAGATCCTTTCCAGTACATCGGGAAGTGAATAGTCGCCTAGCATGGGGCTTGACTCTTATCGAAAAAACCAAGCATAGCACCGCCAGTGCTGAGAAGGTTTAGGGCAAAATTAGGGCAAATTCAGGGCCGCCAAAGACCGCAGGACGCCGTTGGAAAAGGACGAAAGCACCGCATTTACTGGGCTGAAGCGGCCTACAGGCACACAGGAATGGGTTCGAATCCCTATCCACGCCTCGGCATCGCAAAAGCCATACCCTGCGGCACATTCGGCTCTACATAACGAATGTTTAGGCAAATTTTTCCCCTCTTTTATCTACCTTTCATTTGCTCCCGTTTTTACTCACGGCTAAGCCGGAGTAAGAGTCCATCGGCGACCCATCCATTTGTTTGTAGCGCTATATGATTACTGTGCTAAACCAATGTCTATCAAAGGTGGACGGATAGAATTGGTTTAGTCTCAATTGAGAGGGTTCTGCAATGATGAAGGACGATAAGATTTTATTGTTCGCAGGGATGGTAGGTGTGATTGCAATTGTTGGCTACGGCCTATTCTTCATGTTTTCATCGATACCAAATAAAACCGAAATAAGCACCGGGCGTCCCGAGAAATTCAGCTTCAATTATCCCTTTGGTGAGCTCGCTGGCGAACGACATTGGGCTCAGTTGAAGGACGGTATTTGGAGGGAATATTACCCGAATGGTAATACATTCACAGAGTTCAGGGAGGTGGGTAGAATGACACATGACAACTGCGAAGGGACTTTAATTGAGCGGAAGGGGGCTTCAAGTTTTAATGTTTTTCTTCCGGGCATGAGTTGTAAGAATATGTGGATTTTTTTCAGGGTTGGGGAAGGGAAGTGGCTACTTTTGGGAGAGATGAAGTCAATAGAGTGACAGTTATCCAATGAGGGTAGATGTTACAAACTGAATTCTGAAGCACTTAGGTGTTTTTCATACCTACAATTGCCCGTGCCTATGTCTGTGTTTTAGGGGGGGCAGTGATTAACTCGTCGGTGCAGCATCCTTTATTTCTAATTGTTCTAAGCGAATCGCTGGCTAAGTGCGCGGCTTTTCCTAGAGTAATATAAACGCCTTAAAATAAAACTGATTAGAGGGTAACGGTCATGGGAATTGAAAATCAGATGGCAGTTGAATCCCTTGCTAAGGAGTTAGTCGCTTTACACGCTCCGGAGGAAATTGAATGCTTTGATCAAATAAAAGACCAAGAGTTCGACGGGGTTTTACTCGACGATGATCCCTTCTCGTTCGGTGTTGCAGAGGTTGTTCCTGCAATAACACCGATTGCGTTAACGATGGCTGGCATAGCGCTGAATTTTGTGATTCAGAAAATGAGTGAGGCGGGGGGGGATGTTTTAAAAGAGAAATACAAAAAATGGCTTGGTGGACTTTTTTCGGGAAGGTCTGAGTTGGCAAGCGCACTTAGCCCGGAGCAACGAGATTCTTTAGTACAAGCGTTGCTTAATGCTGCTTTGAAATCTGGAGTCAAGACGGATCAAGCGGTAAAACTGTCTTCTGATTTTGTAGAAAAAGTTCTCTAGGGGGGTATGTATGTGATCAGCCCTTACGCATACCCTAGTGGAACTACCCAAAGGTTTTCGGTGTTTATCTTAACTGTTGGGGCGCAAGCTTGGATTCTTGGTGATTGGTACGCGAATTTTTTGCCTTATCCACTATCAAATATAAATAATGTTTATGTGTCGATGGTTTTTAGTGGTTTCTTATATTTGTTTGGGTATGTGTTTTATTTGCTTCATGACAGGTTTGTGGTTTGGCGGGAGAAACTAGTAGAGTTGCGTTATGGGGATCTTGAAACTATTCGTAAAGTTGTGGATGACTTGTCGGATAGAATAGGTTGTCAACGTCCTCGCATTTTTTTGTCGAAGAATTATAGGCGGCAGTCCGCAAAGGTGTTCGGTGTTCGTTGGCGTAAACTTCTTAAGTTAGATGGTGGATTGGTTCTCGTGTATGCCCGTGCTCCAGAGAAATTTGAAGCAATTGTTCTTCATGAGTTGGCGCATATTAAAAATGGCGATATTTTCAAGGGTTATTATTCTAGGTGTATTTTCTGGATTTCGCTAGTTGCTGCGCTGCCGATAATCTTCTATAGGGGGTATAGTTATATTGTGATGTTTATCGATTTGTACCCCGGGATCTTAAAGTATTGGGAGGCGGGGAACTATCGGTTGTTTGCGCTGTGGCATCTACAAAATATCCCAAGGTTTCTTTCGAATGTTGCTCCATTTATTTTCATGCAAATTATCTTGGTCGTTGAGTATTGCTCTATTCTACGGATTAGGGAGCATCATGCTGATTGGAGTGCGAGTGTGCATGGCGCACGGGATGTTTTGATTTCAATATTTGAAGGCGGGCGTAGATATGTTGGTGATTCCAGGTTTAAAGCTTTCAAGAGACATCCTGGTATGGTGGAAAGGGCGGATTTTATTCGACGTCCGGAGAATATGGCATTTGGGATGTCGAACTTAGAAGTTTTTCTAGCCTCTTATACTTCTTATACCTTGGTTGAAATTTCCATCCTGATTACAGATTTTGTTGCTGTTACAGTAGATGTGCCAAGGTCTAAAATACTTGAAGTTGGGGTTGGGTACGGTCCATTTTTGATTGTGGCTTTCATGTTGGTTGGCATTTCTTTTGCCTCTATTGTTTGGTCTGGTATGATTCAGAAATTCTCAGCAGGAGAATGGCTGCGCAGAGGCGGTTGGTTGTCGATTATTTGGAGGTTTCTCCAGATATCTTTTTTTTGTGCTCTAGGGGTTTGTGCTGGAGGAGTATTCTGGCCTGAGTACGTTAGTGATATTTGGAATATTGATGAAGTCAAAAAGTCGATTCTGGATGCTCTGTTTTTTTTACCTGCGCTTTTGGTTTCAGCCTACTTTGTATTTATTGCTACGAGGTTTGGTATTTCCCGTTCAGAGGGGCGGAAGGTTCCGAAATCTATGTTTGTGATATGCCATGTGGTTGGGTATTTTAGTTTAAATATTGGAATGTCTTTCGGTCTTCTTGCGAAAAATAATGAAAAAATAGAGAGCCTGTTCAAATCCCTGGATATGCCGGTAGCGCCGGTGTTGGCATTGGGTGCAATTGAGTCATTAATATTGATCTTGTTGACGTTATTGGTTTTGAAACTTTCGCTTCGTCGACGTAGTAGGGTTCCATCTGAGGCGATTGCGCCTTCGTGGTTGTTATTTGTTAAGTAAATGTAGGGGAGAGTCAGACGGGACTTTCTCGTCTTTCATATTCGCTTCGGGTGGAAGGAGGCGAACTCCACAGATTGGTTTTGACCGATTGCAACCACTTAGGTGCCATAAGCATCGCGATGCGTCATCTTGATGATCTCTTCATTACGGTCGATCGCGCCAAGGGCGCCGCGTAAATTTTCATCTACGTCCGCTACTCTATCCTGGTCTGCCCAGTTCGTGAGTTCCATGATGGCTTCCTCAAGGCGAGCTGCTTTTCGTTGATCGTAAAGAGCAGAGAAGTGAGCAGCTATCGCGACTCCTCCGTGGAAAGGAAGGGTTGAAAGCTTGAGAGCCTAGCGATTGGGCCGATTGGCGGAATTTGGGTCCCAATGCACCAAGGTATTTGACAGAAGCGACAGTGCTCGGAACTGGAGCCGAAAATGCTTGCTTAAAATTTGCTATAGGGGGAGTGAGAGGAGGCTGAATTTGATAGATGGTGAATGTTGCTGGTACGAAAGTGGTACGGATGTTTTTTGGCTGCCTTTTGAACCTTTATTTTAAGGCGTGTGGCGGTAATTAGGTCCAATCCACCATCGGCGCAACGCTGAAGCGGCGGGAGAGGGACTGGGGTGTGGCTGGCGTGGTGTGTAAAGGCATGGGTATCTGGATGGGTGGGGCGAGGCAGCAGTTTATCAGGAATGGAGTGGGATGGCTGAAAGGGGTGAGCTGAGTCAGGTGTCTCGGTGTGTCTTCAGCTCTAGACTATTATGAACTGTCAGGAAGGCAGTCTTGGTTGACCAATGCCTGCGTGCTCAATATCCCCGACATCGTTCAAACCGCTCTGAGGAGAATACGATGAACAACAAGCTCGCAGCGTTATCTGTTGTCCTTGCGATGGGGTGCCTCGGGTCTTCAATGGGTTGGGCTGAGCCTGGCGATTACATCATGGTTACCCCAAATGACATCAAATGGGCCGATAACCCTGCTTTGCCAAAGGGGGCACAAACCGCCGTCCTCCAGGGCAACCCCAACGTTGGCCCCTATATCGTGCGAGTAAAACTCCCGCCGAACTATATTATTCCCGCCCATACTCATCCCGACGAGCGCACAGTCACGGTGATCTCGGGTACGTGGTATCACGGCGATGGGGATAAGTTCGATGCGACAAAATTGCATGAATTTCCGGCCGGAAGCATTTTTGGCGAGGGTCACGTGAGGCACTTTGGGGCAAGCAAAGGCACAGAGGTAATCCTTCAGGTGCAGGGCCCCGGCCCAATCGGGATTGACTACGTCAACCCTGCAGACGATCCAAGAAAAAAATAGCGTTCATTCTGGCCGGTTGCTCAGCCTGGGGGGCCGTTTGTCGTGTCCAGACGCTCCTACCAACGCAACTCGAAGGTATTTTTCGCGCCTGGCTGGATGCTGCTGCCCAAGCGTGCGCACTCGCGAGAAAGGGTGTCGTGCAGCCATTGACGGTCATCCCCTTCGGCGCGACAGAGGCGAAAGCGACGCAGGCGCATGGGTATCAGGTCCAGCGACTGCAGGTGCCCGCCCGGGTCCAGCGAGGCAAAATATAGAAGCCCCAGGTCACCGCGAAAGGCTGCGTGGTCCTCGATGCCTTCGTAATCGTTCAGGAGATCACCGCAGCCATAGAGAATCAGGCGTTCGCGGTACACCTCAATGCCCTTGATGTGGTGCGAGGAGTGCCCGTGCACCAGGTCAACTCCGGCCTCGTCGATCAAGGCATGGGCGAACCGGACCTGCTCGCGCGGGATCTCGAACCCCCAGTTGCCGCCCCAGTGAATGGAGGCGACCACCAGGTCCCCCGGATTTTTGCCCTCGATAATCCGTTTGGCGACAGGGCGCAGGCTTTGCATCGACAGATCCTCCAGTCGCGCGACGCCCGCGCGCCTATCCGTGGCGGCCCAGTCCGGCGCAATGCCGCTGTCGGGTGCGCCGAGGCCAAACACCAGCAAGCGCCGCCCACCTGGCTGCGGCAGCACGGCGGGCGCTTCGGCAGATTGCCGGTTGTGCCCGGCGCCGGTGCTGCACATACCGTTGCTCGATAGGGTATCCAGCGTATCGGCCAGGCCGGCTGCCCCCCAGTCCAGCACATGGTTGTTGGCCAGCACGCAGCAGTCGATGCCGGCTGCGCTGATGACCGGGAAGTTCTCCGGGCTCATGCGGTAATTGATGCCCTTTGGTTCCGGTCGTCCGCGGCGGGACACCGCAGTTTCCAGATTGATGATGCGTGCGTCTGGCTGGCGAAGTTCGAACTCCTCCAGCGCAGCGCCCCAGGCATAGGTGAAATCGACTGGGCGGGGAATCGAGCCATTGAGTCTTTCTGCCAGCCGGACGTAATCGCCGGCATTCTTGACGTAAGCCTCGTAAAGCCGCGGATCGCCAGGATGCGGCAGTACCGAGTCGATGCCGCGGGCGGTCATGACGTCGCCGGCGAGAAACAGCTTCAGCGTATCGGTAACAGCGGCCATGGCACCCTCCCGGATATCCCGAATAACGTAAACCGGGGACAGGCCCCGATCAGCTCACCTGCGGCCCCATCACAACGATCATCACGCCTGGACAATAGCCAGGTGGTGTTCTCAATCAGGCCCGCCAGATGACGGCTGACACCAGGCTTGGCATCGACTGATAGTTTCTTGCCAGTCGTTCATACCTTGTTGCGATCCGGCGAAATGGCTTCAGCTTCTGGAAAAAGCGCTCCACCAGGTTGCGTGCCTTGTAGAGATGCCGATCCAGCCGGCGAGGTTTCAGGCGATTTCTTTTCGAGGGGATGGCTGCTTCCGCGCCCCTGCACTGGATAGCCTCAATTATGCGTCCTTTTTGTGCGGTCTTGTCAGGCGCGGAGGTGGGCCTGGGAGTTGGATGTTAAAAAATGTTATTCTAAAAAAATACTTCACATAATGTGATCATTGGTGGATTATCTCTCCAGCCGGTATGGCCGCCTGATAACAAGACAAAAGCAGGATTGCCTCGATGTTCGACAAGATCCCGACTCAGGTGCCGAGCGATAGCGCCGCTCAACCGGGTGATCCGTTTGTCATGCCCGCGCTCATTTCTACAACGCGGTCCGCCTTCTGCACCTTGCTCGCATGGAATCGGCCGCTGCTTTCCTCTGGAGTACCCCATGAATAACAAGAATGTCGGTGTTGTCGGTCTGGGCGCGATGGGCCTGGGCATTGCCCGTTCACTGTTGCGCAGCGGTTTCAATGTGCATGCCTGTGATGTGCGCGCGGCGGTGACGGAGCAGTTTGCCAGCGAGGGCGGCGTGGCTTGCTCTTCGCCCGCGCAGATGGCTGGTGAGTGTGACGTGATCATTACTGTTGTGGTGAATGCCGAGCAGACTGAAACCGTATTGTTTGGCGAGGGTGGTGCCGTGGCGGCTTTGCGTCCGGGCAGCCTGGTGATCGGCTGCGCCACCGTGGCCCCGACCTACGCCGTAGACCTGGGGCAGCGTCTGGCCGAGCAAGGCCTACTGTATCTGGATGCGCCGATCTCCGGTGGCGCGGCCAAGGCTGCCGCTGGCGAGATGACCATGATGACTTCGGGCCCGGCCGATGCCTACGCCAAAGCCGAAGCGATCCTTGCGGGCATGGCCGGCAAGGTCTATCGCCTGGGTGACGTCCATGGCCTGGGTTCGAAGGTCAAGATCATCAACCAGCTGCTTGCCGGGGTGCACATCGCTGCATCCGCCGAAGCCATGGCGCTGGGCCTGCGTGAAGGGGTCGATGCCGATGCGCTGTATGAGGTAATTACCCATAGCGCCGGTAATTCCTGGATGTTTGAAAACCGCGTGCCGCACATTCTCAAGGCCGACTACACGCCGTTGTCCGCGGTGGATATTTTCGTCAAGGACCTGGGCCTGGTGCTGGATACCGCACGAGCCAGCAAATTCCCGCTGCCACTGTCGGCCACCGCCCACCAGATGTTCATGCAGGCTTCCAGCGCCGGCTTTGGCCGCGAGGACGACTCGGCGGTGATCAAGATTTTCCCGGGCATCGAATTGCCAACTGCCAAGCCTGAGCCTGTTTGAGGATCGCTCCATGACTACATCCATCGCACGCCCGCTGCTGGGCTGCATCGCCGACGATTTCACCGGTGCCACGGACCTGGCCAACATGCTGGTACGCGGCGGAATGCGCACCGTACAAAGCATCGGCATCCCGAGCAGTGAAGTGGCCGCAGGGCTCGACGCCGATGCGATCGTCATTGCCCTGAAGTCGCGCACCATTGCGGTCGCCGACGCAGTCGAACAATCCCTCGCGGCACTCGCCTGGCTGCGTGAGCAAGGCTGTGAGCAGATCTTTTTCAAGTACTGTTCGACGTTCGACTCCACTGCGGCCGGGAATATTGGCCAGGTCAGCGAAGCGCTGCTGAGCGCACTGGGCAGCGACTTCACCCTCGCATGCCCGGCGTTCCCGGAAAATGGCCGGACGATCTTTCGCGGCCACTTGTTTGTTCAGGATCAGCTGCTGAGCGAGTCGGGCATGCAGCATCACCCGCTGACGCCGATGACCGATGCCAATCTGGTTCGGGTTCTGCAATCGCAGACCCGCCTGAATGTCGGCCTGTTGCGCTACGACAGCATTGCCCAAGGGGCCGGGCAGGTTCGTGCGCGAATCGCCGAATTGCGGGCTCAAGGCGTCGGCATGGCGATCGCCGATGCCTTGTCCGACAGTGATCTTTACACCCTGGGTACCGCCTGCGCCGATCTGCCGTTGTTGACCGGTGGCTCGGGGCTGGCCCTGGGCTTGCCGGATAATTTCCGGCGCGCTGGCAAGCTGCGTGATTTCGATGCCTCCAGGCTCCCAGCGGTGTCTGGCGGCGAAGTGGTGTTGGCCGGTAGCGCCTCTGTGGCCACCAATGGCCAAGTGGCGGCCTGGCTTGAAGCCGGTCGGCCCGCGCTGAGGATTGATCCGTTGGCCCTGGCTGCTGGCGAGCCGGTCGTTGCGCAAGCCATGACCTTCGCCCGTGAAAATGAACAAACCGTATTGATCTACGCCACCAGCTCGCCGGAGGAGGTCAAGGCCGTGCAACAAAAGCTGGGTGTCGAACAGGCCGGCAGTCTGGTGGAAAACGCCTTTGGCGAAATCGCCCAGGGTCTGCGCCAGAGCGGCGTGCGTCGCTTCGTGATCGCCGGTGGTGAAACCTCGGGCGCCGTGGTTCAGGCACTGGGCGTGCAGTTGTTACAGATCGGTGCGCAGATCGATCCTGGTGTGCCGGCGACGGTCAGCAGTACTGATGAGCCTTTGGCGCTGGCACTCAAATCGGGCAACTTCGGTGGCCGGGACTTCTTCAGCAAAGCCTTGAAGCAACTGGCCCAGGCCGGAGGTGCACAATGAGCTGCGCAGTGAGTAACGAAAACGCCTTGCGCGAAGAAATCTGCGAGGTTGGTCGCAGCCTCTACCAGCGCGGTTACACCGTCGGCAGCGCCGGCAATATCAGCGCCCGCCTGGACGACGGCTGGTTGATCACGCCGACTGATGTCTGCCTCGGTCGCCTCGACCCGGCGACGATTGCCAAGGTCAATCTGGCCGGCGAATGGGTGTCCGGTGACAAGCCTTCAAAGACCCTGGCGCTGCATCGCCAGGTCTACGACCGCAACCCGAGTGTCGGTGGTGTGGTGCATACCCATTCCACCCATCTGGTGGCGTTGACGCTGGCGGGTGTCTGGCAGCCAGAGGACATTCTTCCGCCGCTGACGCCGTATCAGGTCATGAAAGTCGGGCACATCCCGTTGATTGGCTACCAGCGACCCGGCTCGCCAAAGGTCGCCGAGCAGGTCGCGCAGCTGGCCAACAGCGTTCGCGGCGTGATGCTCGAACGGCTTGGCCCGGTGGTCTGGGAGAGTTCGGTGTCCAGGGCCAGCTACGCCCTGGAGGAGCTCGAGGAAACCGCACGGCTCTGGCTGATGAGCAATCCCAAGCCCGAACCGCTCGATCAAGCAGCGCTGGACGAGCTGCGAGAGACCTTCGGCGCGCACTGGTAGAACGCATTTTCGAGCACGATAGAACACAACAGATCGATTACGCAGGCCCGGTCCGGGAGACGCGCAGCGACTCTCGATAGCCGCGGCTTGCCTAAAAATACAATAACAAGAGGAAATCCAGGCATGACTCACGTTCACTGCGGCATTTTCAGAAGAACCGTTTCGTTCACCCGGCGTGGAGGGTTTCTGAAATGAGCCCGTTAATCCTGATGGTTACCGCAGGGGTGGGCATCGCGCTGTTGTTGTTCCTGGTGCTCAAGTACAAGTTCCAGCCCTTCGTGGCCTTGATGCTGGTGAGCATTCTGGTGGCACTGGTGGCCGGGGTGAAACCGGCCGATCTGGTTGCCACCATCGAAGGTGGCATGGGCAAGACCCTGGGCCATATCGCGATCATCATTGCCCTGGGCGCGATGATCGGGCGGATCATCGAGCTCTCCGGCGGTGCCGAGGCACTGGCCAAGACGTTGATCACCCGTTTCGGCAACCGACGCACGCCGCTGGCGCTGACGATTGCCGGTTTCATGGTCGGGGTACCTGTGTTCTTCGAGGTCGGTGTGATCATCCTCATGCCGCTGGCCTATGGCGTCGCCCGCAGTGCGCGTAAGCCGTTGCTGGTGTTCGCACTGCCGATGTGCGCTGCCTTGTTGACCGTACACGCCTTCCTGCCGCCACACCCGGGCGCAGTGGCTGCTGCCAGCCAGTTGGGCGCCGACCTCGGTCGCGTGCTGATGTTCGGTCTGCCGATCACCGCGCTGCTCTGCTATGTCGGTTATCGCGTGGCCGGGCGCATGACCCGCCGGGTGTACCCGATGACCGACGATATTCGTGCCGAGGTCTACGGCCCGCATGTCACCAACGAAGATCTGGCCGCCTGGGCCAATGGCAACGGCAAGAGCACTGAACAAGCCGCTGTGGCGGTGTCACACATGGGCCTGGAAGAGGCCACCAGTAGCATTGTCGCGAAGTTGCCGCCGGCACCCCCACCAGGTTTCGGTCTGATCGTCAGCATGATCCTGCTGCCGATCATTCTGATTTTGCTGGGGACTCTGGCCACCTCGTTGCTGCCGGCTGAATCGACCCTGCGCGGCATCATGACCGTGCTCGGCGCGCCATTGGTGGCGCTGCTGATCGACACCTTGCTGTGTGCCTGGTTGCTGGGTTCGCGTCGGGGCTGGAGCCGTTCTCAGGTGTCCGACGTGATCGGCTCTGCGTTGCCCGGCGTGGCCATGGTGATCCTGATTGCCGGCGCTGGCGGTGTATTTGGCAAGGTGCTGGTGGATACCGGTATCGGCGCCGTGGTCTCCGACATGCTGCGCACCACCGGTCTGCCGGTGCTCGCGCTGGGCTTTCTGCTGACTATGCTGTTGCGCGCGGTTCAGGGCTCGACCACTGTGGCGCTGGTGACCACCGCCGGCATCATCAGTCCGCTGATTGCTACCCTCAATCTGACCCCGAACCACATGGCCCTGCTGTGCCTGGCCATGGGCGGTGGCGGGCTGGCGATGTCCCATATCAATGATGCCGGTTACTGGATCTTCACCAAGCTGGCCGGGCTGAATGTGGCCGACGGCTTGCGCACCTGGACGGTACTGACCACCTTGCTCGGTACATTGGGTTTCGGTATTACGTTGCTGATCTGGCCGTTTGTCTAACGAACTGTCGACCTGTAGGAGCCGAGCTTGCTCGCGATGGCGATCTCAAGGACGCCATCGCCGGCAAGCCGTGCTCCTACAAAAAAGCCATTTATAGGAGCTAACATGCCTCGTTTTGCTGCCAACCTCAGCATGCTCTATCCCGAACATGAGTTTCTGGATCGCTTCGCCGCCGCTGCCGCCGATGGTTTCGAAGCGGTGGAGTATCTGTTTCCCTACGACTACAGCGCTCAGGAACTCAAGCAGCGCTTGAGTGACAACGGCCTGGTACAGGCGCTGTTCAACGCACCGCCCGGCGATTGGACGGCCGGCGAGCGGGGCACGGTGTCGTTGCCGGGCCGTGAGAGTGAATTTCGCAGCGGTTTTGATCGCGCCCTGGAATACGCCGCCGTGCTGGGGAACTCACGAATCCATGTCATGGCAGGCCTGCTGCCCCGCGAGAGCGATCGGGCACGGCATCACGGTATTTACCTGGAAAACCTCGCTTACGCCACCGCTCAGGCGGCCAAGGTCGGGGTCACGGTATTGCTCGAACCGATCAACACGCGGGACATGCCGGGCTTTTTCCTCAACCGGCAGGATCAGGCCCAGGCCATTTGCAAGGAGGTGGGCGCCAGTAACCTGAAGGTTCAGTTCGACTGCTACCACTGCCAGATCGTCGAGGGTGACCTGGCCAGCAAACTGCGTCGGGACTTCGACGGTATCGGCCATATCCAGATCGCTGGCGTACCGGATCGCCACGAACCAGACCTGGGAGAAGTTAACTATCCCTATCTGTTCGAGCTGATCGACCAGTTGGGGTATGACGGCTGGGTAGGGTGTGAATACCGGCCGCGTGGCAATACCTCGGCAGGCTTGCAGTGGTTGCGGGACTGGAAGAGCCGCTAGCGCTCAAAACCCTGCGCGCCACTATCGGAAGGCAACAGCAATTCCACACCCTGCTTGCGGATGCTATCGACCGCGGCAGGGGTCAGCGCATCGTCGCTGAGGATGATGTCGAACTGCTCGAGCCCGGCGATCTTGTACATGCTGAACGTGCCGTACTTCGAACTGCTGGCCACCAGCACCACTTGCGAGGCCGATTGCATCGCGACTTGCTTGACCTCCACCTTCAGTGCCGAAGGCGTGGTGAGGCCGCGACGCAAATCCCAGGAACTGGTCGATATGAAGGCGATATCGGTGACGACCTGGCGCAAGGTGGCAACCGCCAAACCGCCCACGCACGATTGATTGGAGTGATCCAGCTGCCCGCCGGTATGAATCACCGTGACATGGGGCGCCTCGATCAACGCCTGGACAATGCCGAAGTCGTTGGTCACCACCGTCATGCCCGACAGCGCCTTGATGTAGGGGACGATCTCCAGCGTGCTGGTTCCCGCATCCAGATAAATCGTCATGTCGGGGTGCAGTAAGCGCGCGGCGAGTTTCGCCATCGCCTGCTTCTGCGGCAACTCGACCACCGCCTTGAACTGATGGCTGGGCTCACTGTGGAGCTGGCTGGCGATTCGCACCCCACCCGTTACCGAGTAAGCACGTCCTTCCTGTTCAAGCAGCGCGATATCGCGGCGTATGGTCATGTGCGAACAGTCGAACATTTCCATTAACTGATGAACGCTCAGCACCTGATGCTTGCGCAACTGTCGCAGCATCAATTCACGGCGCTGCTCAGGAATCATCGGTGCGCCGCTTTGCGCGGCGATGTCCTTTTGACTAGGCATTCAGGCTCCAAAGTGAGGAAAGCTGAGGGTAAAGGTGCGGTCAAACATAGTAGCGAATCTGTGACTGGATCAGTAGCGCAACGCTGTAATGGATCCAGGCACCACGGCGGTCATTCAGGTTTGATGGCCAGCCCGCCAGCCGACGAGAGCTATGACAACACTGAGGCGATTCTCGCTCGATTGGCCGATGACCCGGCCGGGGTCGCGGTCGTGGAAATCCCCCGGAGGCGGTCCGCCGGCGTTGTTGATCAGGATGTCGAAATGCGAGTGAACCGCCAGCGCAGCGGTTCGACTCGCTGTCGCAGACCTGCGCGTGAGCGGTCCATACCCATTGGACAACACCCGGCAGATACTGGGAATGCTGCGAGCAGTCTGCCGATCAGCATCGTCAGGCACAGTGAATACTGGATCACGATAGGTGTAGCAGGATAATTGAGTATGAACGCCCGCAAAAGATCGCACGTCACCTTTGCTCCACGAGGTTAAGAAAGCGTCGGGTCCGCTCGTTATCAGGATCGACCAGTATCTCTTTCGGCGAGCCGTCAGCCACGATTCTTCCAGCCTCCATGAACAAAACCCGGTCGGCGATATCCTGAGCGAACTTCATTTCATGGGTCACCAGCAGCATGGTCATTTGCTGCTCGTGGGCGATAGCACGGATGACCGCCAACACCTCGCCCACCAGTTCAGGGTCAAGGGCGGAGGTGACCTCGTCGAACAGCATGACTTGCGGTCGCATGGCCAGCGCGCGGGCGATCGCAACTCGTTGCTGCTGACCTCCGGACAGTTGACTCGGGTAGGCGTCAGCCTTGTGGCGCAAGCCGACCAGGCCCAGATATTCATGTGCACGTGCTTGTGCTTCTTCGCGGCTCAGTTTCAATACCCTGAAAGGCGCCTCAGTAATGTTTTCCTGCACGCTGAGATGCGGGAACAAATTGAACTGCTGAAATACCATGCCCACCCGATGAACCACCGGCGCTCCTTTCGAGCCTGGCCAGTGCCAGACTGGCTGCTTGTTCGGGACGCTGGCGCCAGCGACTTCGATACTGCCGTGCTGGTAGTTCTCCAGTCCTTTGATCAACCTCAGTACCGTGGATTTACCTGAGCCACTTGGACCGATCAAGGCGACTTTTTGACCTTGTGGAATGCTCAGATCAAGGTGATCGATGACCCGCGTACTGCCAAAACTTTTGACCACTTGCCTGAGCGTTATCTGCGCCGGCGCAGGGCTGTAGGTATGTGAGAGATCAGACATGGCTGCGCCTTTCAAGGTATTTGAAGAACAGGGAGGTCGGAACGCTGATCACCAGAAACATCAGCGCCATTAAGGTGTAGGGTTCGTTGTAGCGGTAGGTTATTCCTGCTACTTGTCTGGCTGCCTGGAACAGCTCCGGGATGGTGATGACGGCGAGCAGCGGCGTTTCCTTGAACATGCCGATCAGGTAGTTGCCCAGGATTGGCAGCATGGGTTTCAGAGCCTGGGGGAGTACGATTCGCTGCCATGTTGTGGCGGTATTGAAATCCAGCGCTCTGGCGGCTTCCCACTGGCCAACAGGCACACCGTCTATTGCCCCGCGATAGGCTTCGGCAATGTAAGCCCCATAGTAAAGCCCCAGGCCGATGACGCCGGTGGAGAGGGCGGGTAAGGTAATTCCCGCCAACGGAAAGGCGAAGAACAGGACGTACAGCTGGACCATCAGCGGTGTGTTGCGGAAAAAACTCAGGTACGCCGTGCTCAGTCGATGGAGCAGGGCGATCTTCGACCGCTGGGCAATCGCCAGTACCAGACCCAGAAACACCGCAACGAAAAAACCGAGCACCACAACTTGAATGGTTACGAGCAAGCCGCGGAACAGCTCCGGAAGAATTGACCAGGCAAACACATAATCGAAATTCATGACTGGGTCCCCTGACGCCATGAGGTGATGTGCTGTTCGTAGCGGCGGACCAGCCAGCTCAGTGGCCAGGCCATGATGAAATAGCACACCAGCACGATGCTCCAGATCAGGGTTTGTTGGCCCAGAGTGGTGACCAGTTGCCCTCCGGCAAACGTCAGGTCGCTCAAGGTAATCAACGAGACCAGTGACGTGGTTTTCATCAGCTCGACCAATTGATTGCCCATCGGCGGCAACATGAAGGGCAGTGCCTGCGGCAACAAGATTCGTCGAAACGCCGTCACGGAATCAAAATCCAGGGCTCTAAGCGCATCACGCTGTCCCCGGCTCACGTTCATCAGCGCTGATCTGACGATTTCTGATCCGTAGGCGGAGAACGTCAGGCCCAGGCCAATGACAGCCGTCGTCATTGGTGAAAGGCTGATGCCGAACAACGGCAAAATGAAAAACAGATAGAACAGCAATACCAGAGCCGAGATGCCGCGCAGTAGTTCGACGTAGACCGTGGCGAACCAGCGCAGCGCTCGCCATGGCGAAAGTCGCATCAAGGCAATGACAAAGGACATCGCCAGGACCACCAGTTCCGCAAGGACGGTGATTTTCAGTGTTGTCACTGCGCCATTTGCCAACTGATTTGCAATGAAGGTTGCTGTATCCACAGCAGAGGGGTCGATAAACATGGCCTGTACTCATATGGGTTTGAGGCCGCTTGCTGCTCAGGTTTTCAATGGCGCCACGGTCAGCGGGGAAACGTTCAGCGTGAGACGTTCAAAGAATGCTGGCATGCAACAGTGCAAGACTGATCAGCCATTCGCCCTTGTTGATAATCGGGTGGTTGACCACTGTCAGCACTCCCTCCTGCGGGGCTGCGTCATAGGTTGCAGCGTTGCGCGGCAGTAACGTCCGCTTCCGGCAACTCATTCTCGGTGTAGCCGTATTTGTGCAGGATTTTCAGCAATTCGCCGGACGCACTCAGCCTGGCCAGCTGTTCGTTGAAGGCCTGTGCGAATTCGGGATCGTTTTTCGGCAAGCCATACGCATGGTAGTTCCAGGTGGGTTTGCCCTGGATATCGGGAATCTGCTCGAAGGGAAGGGCGCGCTCGATCGATGGGCTGTTGGCTTTCTTGACCAGGCTGATGATCTCGGCATCGGGGAAATACACCACGTCGACCCGATCAGCTTCCAGTGCAGCCAGGGCCTCGGTGTCCTTGTCGAAGAGGATGACGTTGCTGGCGGCAATACCGCTGTCCTTGGCTTCCTGGACCTGATTGCTGCCTGTTTGCGTCGCCAGGTTTGCCTTGCCGTTGATGGCGACATCCTTGAGGCTGTGCAGCTTCAATGGGTTGCCCGCTTTGACAATGAAAGCCCCTCCGGAATGGGTGACCGGGTTGGAGAAGCCAATGACCTTGCAGCGGTTGGGATTGATGAACAGGCCGGCACCGATCAGATCGAAGCGTCCGGCCGCGAGCCCCGGCACCAGCGAACCGAAGTCGGTGATCGGGGTGTCGATTTTGGTAATGCCCAGAGGGGCGAGAATCGCTTGCAGCACTTCGACGTTGGCACCGGTGACTTTGCCATCCGTCCCGATATAGGCATAGGGCTGCTCATTGGCGATACCCGCTGTCAGCCCATTGGTTCGACCTTTTTCCAGTAATCCGGCCATGGCTGAGAATGAAAAAACTGTGTTCAACAAGACGGCTGAGCCAAGTGTGGCGGACAACGACAGCGTTTTTATGCCTTTCATTACGGGATTTCCAGGTTGGGGGATATGAGACGTTCGCAAGCGTTCGATGCCGTTGGAAATGGCCCTACGGTTTCCAGATATCGATGTCTTTGGCATTTACCGCCTTGGGCAACAAGCCTGCGGCAAAAAAAGCATCGGCGATTTTCTGTTGCTCACCCAACTGATCGCCTTTCACCGGCTGTACCTGGTAGCTGCGATGGGCGTTGGCCGTAACCAGACCGGCCATTGCCGGACGACGCAATATCGCTCCAGGGTTCTTGGTGGACTTTGACATGGCACACTCGACATTAAGCAAAGGGATGGGTATTTGCTTATGAATCTTATTGTTATAAAAAATAATTTATAAATAATTTTTAGGTATTAGCTTAGGGCGTTTTATTATTCAATTAAGGAATAAATAAATAGTTATATATTCCTTTTGTTGTTGGTTCGCGAGGTGCACTTTGAAGACCTGCACATCAGTGCGGATTTGCCCAACATCAGACAGGAAGCCTCATCATGACCATCAAAGCGATCAACGTCAGGAACCAGTTCAAGGGCGTCATCAAGGAAATACTGGAAGGCGATGTGCTCTCCGAAGTCGATGTGCAAACCGCCTCCGGAATTGTCACCTCGGTGATTACCACCCGTTCAGTGCGCGATCTTGAATTGACAGTCGGTAGTGAGGTCATTGCGTTCGTCAAATCCACCGAGGTCTCGATCGCCAAGCTCTGAAATGTAAGTCATGACGCGAACCGTAGCCGCTGGCTAAGCCTGCGTTCGGCTCGGTCCGCGTTCGGGCGAAGCAGTCGCAATAGGCGATATGCGATCTTCCTGGAAGGACGACGTTTGCCATTTGCGAGCGCTACGCTCGAGCGCGACCCCGGCTCGAACGCAGCCTGGCGGCGGCTGTTACGCAGAACCTGAAAACACCACACCAAGGCCTTTCATGAAGTTGAAAAAAATCCAGCAGCGTGGGCCGTTGACCCTGAACACCGATGACGCACACGAACGGGGTATTGTCGATGGCGACGAGCTCAAGGTGTTCAACGAGCGTGGTGCATTTCTGGCCGGGGGTGATTGTCTCGGACGGGATTCGCCCGGGCGTGGTGCAAGTCGCCACCGGGGCCTGGTTCGATCCGCTGGCTCATGGCGAGAGAAATAGCCTGGAAAAACATGGCAACCCGAACGTGATCACTGCCGATATCGGGTCTTCGAGTCTGTCGCAAGGGTGCTCGGCGCAAACCGCCTCTATGGAAATCCTGAGGTGGGATCAAGCCTTGCCTCCCGTCACAGCCTTCGAGCCACCATTGATGGTTTAACTGTCGTACCTGCAATGGGCAGGATCAATCTGCCTGAGCGGTTCTGGATTTGAAGACACCACTGAGGACGAAGGCATAGCGTTCCGGGCGGATAAAAAAGGTCGTGCGGTCGCAGCATTTACCGTCGGCAAAATAGGAGGTGCGCTCCATCACCAGCAGCGCTGCGCCGCGTTTGACGTGCAGCGCGCTGGCCAGGCTTTTATCGGCCTCTTGCGCGCGGATCGCCAGGTCGGCGCGGATGACCGCCGAGCCCGTAATCGACTCGAGAATGGAATAGATCGGCTGATGTTCGACCTCGGTCCATACCACGTCGGCCAGCTCGGCGGGCAGATGACTGCGTCCCAGTGCGATGGGTTCGTCATCGACAAAATGCAGCCGCTCCAGAAGCAGACAATCCTCAGCCTCTTCAAATAAGGCGCGCAACGGTTCGGGCACGGGCTGCAAGGCATGTTTGATCACTTGCATGCTCGGTTCGAGCCCTTGCAGCAGCAAGGCTTCATGAAAGCTGCGCAATGCATCGAGGCCATGCCGGACCTGTTTGGCTGCAACGAAGGTGCCTTTCCCTTGCTTGCGCTCCACCACCCCGTCTTCGCTGAGCTTGCCCACCGCCAGGCGAACCGTGACGCGGCTGACCGCAAAGCGTTTGCCCAACTCCGCTTCTGACGGCAGCTTGCCGCTGGGCTCGTAATCGCCACGCTGAATTTCTTCAAGCAACTGATGGGCGATCTGTTCGTAGAGCGAGGTCGTGCTGTCGCGAAGAATAGGTGTGGACACTGCTGAGTTCCGTGACCAGAGAAGTGGGGCGGCGAACCTTCACGTCTAAGGTTATAAAAATAGGTTATTGGGACTACTTGTATTAATACGTATTATGCCAGGCAATCCCATTGTAAACGACCTGACGATACTTGCCATGCTTGAAACCATCCCCTACGCACAGCCGCAAGCCGACGCACTGACGGTCGATGACATCAGCTTCAGCTACCCCAATGGGCATCGCGTATTTTCCTCTTTCAGCCTGAGCGCCAGGCCCGGCGAATTCGTCGCGATTCTGGGGCCATCCGGCTGCGGGAAAACCACCTTGCTGAACTTGTTGTCAGGTTTTCAGCAACCGCAGAGCGGTCAGATCAGTATCAACCAGACAGCGGTGCGTCCGGAGCGCTCAGAGTTGGGCTACGTGTTTCAGGCGCCGCAATTGTTTCCCTGGTTGAGCGCTTTGGAAAACGTCCGTTTCGGTCTGCGGATGGCGGCTCAGACCAGCGAGTCGCAGCAGCGTGCTCAAGCGTTGCAGTACCTGCGTCTGGTCGGTCTGGAGAATGCGGCGCATCGGCTGCCGCATCAGCTCTCTGGCGGTATGCAGCAGCGCGTCTCCCTGGCCAGAACCCTGGCACTCGAGCCTGGCGTGTTGCTGATGGACGAGCCGTTCGCCGCGCTCGATGCCATCAGCCGCAACAGCATGAATGAAGAGACCTTGCGCATCTGGGCCGAACTCGGCCAGACGGTGCTATTCATTACCCACGACATAGACGAAGCGGTGTTTCTGGCAGATCGGGTCATCGTGCTCAACATCGCCCCGGGCGGTATCCATAGTGAACTGAAGATCAACCTGCCGCGCCCTCGTTCCAATCTGAAATCCCGTCGCTTGCCAGCCTTCCTCGATTACCGCATTGAGCTGATGGAGCGCATTTCCCAAGTCATGGAAGTGTCGCAAGCCACGGCTTACCCAACCCGTCAACTCGAGTTAACCGCATGATCAAACGTACGCTGCTTGCCCTTTCATTGTCTGTTGCCGCATTGGCAAGCAGCACATTTTCCGTGGCTGGCGAACAGAAGCCCCTGCGTGTTGGGTATGTCTTCGCCATGGCCAATGCTCCGGCGTTGATCGCAGACAAACAGGGTTACTACCGCGAGCAAGGCTTGAATGTCGATCTCAAGGTTTTGGGCGATGGTCCGGTGATCCAGCAGGCACTGGCCGCCGGTGAACTGGATGTGGCCTATGTCGGTACGCCGCCGGTGTACCAATGGTTCTCCCGGGGGCTGCAAAGCCGGATTCTGGCCAAGGTCAATTACGGTCAGGCCGCGGTGATCGTCGATGCCAAGAGTCCGATTGCGACCCTGGATGAGCTCAAAGGGAAAAAACTGGCCGGGGTCAAGAAGGGCAGCGGCATGGATGTGTTGCTGCGCGGGTATGTCCTGAAAGAAAAGGCCGGGCTCAATCCTGACCAGGATCTCGACATCATTGATATGCCGCCGGGCAACATGAACGCAGCGCTGGAACGTGGCATTGTCGATGCGGCCTTTTCCTGGGAGCCCTTCGTCAGTCAGTCGTTGCTGCGCGGGTCGAGCCGGATCCTGCTCGATGTGAACCAGGTGCTGCCCAATTACCCCTGGTACGTGGTGATCGCGTTACCCAAAACCTTGCAGGAACGACCGGACGACGTAGTGAAGCTGCTGCGTGCGCACCGCAAGGCCATCGCTTTCCTCAATGAGCATCCCGACGAGTCGAATCGAATCATCGCCGAGGCGTTCAAACTCGAGCCGGTGCAAGGTGCCGACGGCAAGACCATCGCTGCGCAAACCATCGTTGCCCAAGCACGCACGCGACTGGGTTGGGCAGCGGACCTGCAGGCCTCAGATATTCAATTCATCCAGCGCCTGATGAATTACTCCCATGACCTGGGCTTTATCGATACCACGCTCGACACCGAACAGATCGTGGATACCTCCTACCTGGAAAAAGCCTCGCGCTGAGTCTGTCATGTCCTTGCCAAAACCGAATTGGGGATGGGCCTCGCTGCCATTCCTGCTGTTGATCTGGATGGCCCTGGCCAGCCGCTTTCCCACTTACATCCTGCCGCAACCCTGGGACGTCGCCCGCGAGGCGGTGCGCTGGTTGGGGGATAGCTCGCTCTGGCAGCACCTCAGGGCCAGCCTCCTGGAAGAGCTTGGCGGCTTTTGCGCGGCGGTGATCGTTGCGGTTCTGCTGGGTACGGCCGGTGGTCTGTCTTCGCGTTTTCGCGATTTCATCTCACCGCTCAACAGCCTGTTCATGGCCATCCCGCCGATTGCCTGGGCGCCGCTGATCATGATCATTTTCGGCCTGGGTTACGTTTCCATCGTACTGGTGATTTTCATTGCCGCGGTGTTCCCCATGGCGGTGACCATCCAGGAGGGCGTGCAGAGTATTCGCGGCGGTGAAGTTCGCGCGGCGCGCACCTTGGGTGCCAATCCCTGGCAACTGCTTGCGCACGTTTACCTGCCGGCCTCACTGCCGTTCGTAACGGCGGCCTTGCGCATCGGCTTCAGCCAGGGCTGGAGGGCACTGGTCGCTGCGGAAATGATCGGCGCGTCCCAGGGCATCGGCTGGATGGTGTCGACGGGCGGGCAGATCGGCAACAGCAGTCAGGTGCTGCTGGGCATCGTTCTGATCGGCCTGATTGCGTGGCTGATGGAGAGTTTTGTGTTCAGGCGCATCGAGCGCCATTACCAGAAATGGCGGGTGCAATAAGCACTGGCATTTGTCTTCGACCCCCTTCAAACCTTCAGTGGACCACTGCACGAGGTGTCATGTGAGTAACCTTTTCGATCCCCGCGAAGCCGGGCACTACATCGCCCCACAAGGCCTGTACGAACGCAACAAGAAACGCCCGTTTCTGGGCAGCGTCCACTGCGACCGTGACACGCTGATCGCCGGTCAATGGGATGAAATCACCTTGGTCTACGAGGTGGGTGGCAGCGGCCTGGCGGACGGCGCCTGGCTGAAACTGGCCTTCAAGTTTTACTCCGACTGGGCCTTGTTCCAGACCTCGAACCCAGCCGGACCCAACTATGTCAGCGCCGAGTATCAGGCCGGTGAGCTGGCCCCTGGTCAGAGCCAGGCCACGGTGCAGCACTTGAAGGTGCGCTTCGACCAGAAGGGCCATGAGCGGCCGTTCCAGAAGGCGATCATCATCGACATCATTGACGGCTACCTGAACCCGGGGGACAAAATCACCATTCGCCTGGGCGATCGTCGCCAGGGCGGTGCAGGTACCCGGGTGCAGAGTTTCGTCGAGAAAGACTTCCGCTTCCGTCTGTTCATCGACCCGCTGGGTAGCTCGAAATTTGCTGATGTGCCGGGCGATCCGCTGTTGAATATCGTGCCGGGACCGGCGCAGAGCGTGCAGTTGATTGTTCCTCGTCTGGTCAGCGCGGGTGAGGCATTCGACGTCCTGCTCAGGGTTGATGATGCCTGGGGCAACACCTGCCGCAACTTGCCGCTCAAGGGTGTCCTGACCCTCGTTGACCCTGAAGGAGGTGAGCGTCAACAGTCATTCACCCTGGCGGCCGAAGGTTGGGCGAGCGTGCGGCTCGAGGGTTTTGATCTCGGTGCGGTGGGCGAGTGGCGTTTGTCGGCCGAGGTGGATGCGCCTTTTGTACGTGCGGCTCAAGGGTTCGTCACGGTCGACCCGGCCGGCACGGCATTGCGTGCGCTGTACGCCGACCTGCATGTACATTCCGATGACACCGTGGGCACCAATGACACCTTGTACAACCTCAGCTACGGTCGCGATGTCGCCGGGCTCGATGTGCTCGGTTACACCGCTAACGATTTCAACATCACCGAGCAACGCTGGGATCAGGCGGTCCAGCTGATTCACGAACTCAATGAACCAGGCCGATTTGTTTGTTATCCCGGCACCGAGTGGTGCGGCAATTCTTGCGCGGGCGGCGACCGTAACGTGGTGTTCCTGCATGATCGCAAACCTGAGTTTCCCTTCGATAATCAAGGCCGCCTGGTGCGCTCCTTCGAATGGAACGAATTCACCGCCGGGACGATCAAGCCGGGCGCCTGGCCGGTGGACGAGTTGTACGCCGCCTATGCCAAGGATCCCGAAGGCCATCTGATGATGCCGCATGTGGGTGGGCGCCGTTGCAACCTCGATTGGCACCATCCGGAGCTGGAGCGCCTGATCGAAGTCGGCTCGGCCTGGGGGCAGTTCCATTGGGTTTACGCCGAAGCCCTTCAGCGTGGCTATCGGGTTGGCGCCGCCGCTAACAGCGATGAGCACCAGGGCCGTTGCGGCGGTGGTGTTCCGGCCACGGCCGTGTTCGGCTCTCGCGGCGGGCTGACCGGAGTCGTCGCCGACGGCTTCGACCGGGCCAGTGTCGGCAAGGCACTTCGTGCACGTCGCACCTTTGCCACGACCGGCGAGCGTTCCTTTGCCAGTTTGCGTCAGGGCAAGCACTTTATGGGCGAAGTCTTCACTGCCGATTCGAATGCCACGCTGGATTACCGACTGCTGGGCGAGGCGGGCTGGGAGCAGGTCGATCTGTTCGATGGCGAAAAACTGATCTGGTCACGCAACCTGCATCAGGAACTGGGTTTTTCCACTCAACGCATTCGTCTGCGACTGGGCGGTGCGCGGATCAAGGATCGTTATCGCGGCGCCTACTGGACCGGCGAGATTCGCGTGACGGGAGCAGTCATCAATGGCTTCCGCGCGTTGGGGCTCGATCATCCCGAGCAAACCGTATGGCGCAAGGATGCAACGGTTCTGGCCTTTCGCACCGACACCAACGGCGATACCGACAGCATCGAAATCGACCTGTCGCAACTGGCCGGCGCCACGCTGCAGATTCACAGCCGCATCGATAACTACATCAAGGTCGGCGACCCGTCTGAACCGCAACCTTATGTGCACGCGCCCACGGTGCTGATGGAAGTGTCCGGCGAGCAATTGCTGGCACAGGCGCATGTGATCGAAGAACTGCCGGGAGCTGAATTGAAAGTGTCCCTCGAACGAACGACATCCGCGCCGCTGCCCCGTGAGCTGAACGGGAAGATCGAGCTTGCACGGTTGAATCTGGAGCAGGGGCGTGAGCATCCATTGTTCATCTGTGCCCGCCAGCGGGATCAATCCCGGGTCTGGACTTCGGCGCTGTTTCTTACGCTATGAACACGCCAGCTAGCTGAGGGCTGGCCTGCACAACCGGCAGGTATCTACACCCACAGTCTGCTGGCCGATGTCCCTGGCCAGCGTTGTAGCGTCGAGCCCCTGAGCACACGCCTGAGGGATCAGAATGCATCCGGTGACGCTCTGCGTTACCACGCAGAGCGTGGGAACGATCTTTGGGGGGCTCAAATCACGAAAAATTCGTGGGTGGCGTCGCGGGCGAGCTGATGATCGTTCCCACGCTCCTGCGTGGGAATGCATCCGGTGACGCTCCGCGTCA
>NZ_JBWKQB010000016.1:24161-128605 GCF_059418545.1 Pseudomonas sp. GW821-FHT07G10
CTCCGCGTCACAGCGGCACTGGACGCGGAGCGTCCGGGGCGGCGTTACCACGCAGAGCGTGGGAACGATCTTTGGGGGGGCTCAAATCACGAAAAAATTTTGAGGCTTTTGCTTCTACTGAGTGGAGCGAATCGCTCCGCCGTCAATCAATAGATTCTGCCCCGTCAGGTAGCTAGCGTGAGCGCTGCAGACAAAGGCGCACAATGCACCGAACTCTTCAGGCGTGCCGAAGCGTTTGGCCGGAATCTCTCGGCGGCATTCGGCGAGGAAAGCCTCGCTGTCCTGCCCCAGATCCTGCGCGGCGGCGACCAGGTTATTGCGCAGCCGATCGGTGTCGAAGGAGCCCGGTTGCAGGTTGTTGATGGTCACGTTGCGGCTGGCGATGTTGTCTTGCCGGGCCAGCCCTGCGATGAATCCGGTCAGCCCGCTGCGCGCACCGTTGGACAGGCCCAGGCTCTCGATGGGGGATTTGACCGCGCTCGAGGTGATGTTGACGATACGGCCGAACCCGCGTTCGGCCATGCCGTCCACCGTTGCCTTGATCAGTTCGATGGGGGTGAGCATGTTGGCGTCCAGGGCCTTGATCCAGGCCTCCCGGTCCCAGTCGTGGAAATCCCCCGGAGGCGGCCCGCCGGCGTTGTTGATCAGGATGTCGAAATGCGAGTGAGCCGCCAGCGCAGCAGTTCGACCCGCTGGCGTCGAGATGTCGCCCACGACCGCTATCACGGTTACAGCGGGGTTCAACGCGCGTAGCTCAGAGGCCGTAGCCTTGAGCGCGTCTTCGCCGCGAGCGGTGATCACAACGTTCACGCCTTCGCTGACCAGCGCTTGCGCGCAGGCTTTGCCGAGCCCTTTGCTGGCGGCACAAACCAGTGCCCAACGCCCCTCGATGCCGAGATTCACAAGCGGTCTCCTTCAGTGGTGTTCAATAGGAATGTAAAAAAACTGGCGACAAGGTAAGGCCGGTATGACTCACCCACATAGGTAACAAAACAGTTCAAGCACATAGGTAACAGTTTTTAACTGGCACTGGTCGATTCCGAGGATCTGACCATGCTGTGGCGGGTCGCAGAGAGTCCATTAAGGTGCAGGAATATAGCAGCTCCGCAGTTTGGCTTCGAGCCGGTCCCGATCCGGAGTTTGCCTTGGGCCCGGCCGGGTCTGGCTGCCACCGATGGCGTAATTTTCGAGAAATAAAAATGCCGACAGCATGACTGTCGGCACTATTCAGACATCCATGCCCCCGGCGCTGCCGAAGGCACACAGGTTTATGTGATCAGGCCTGGGCGAGGAACGCTGAATTGATCTTCCCACTGGCAGAAGTCGTGGCCAAGGTCGGAAACAGGCCGAAGTCTTCAAGAGTGGCGACGGTCCGGGCGTTGCACGGCATCGGGACGCGCTGATCCGGCAGCTGGAACGCACCGATACGGCTTATAAAGAGTGAGTTGAAAGGGTTTCTCACATGGCGACTTTCATCGGTGGCTTCCAGCCGCCGCCCAAGGCCTTGTACAGGTTCACCTGATTGATTTCCCGCGCCAGTTCCAGTGCGAACCACTGCTGTTGCGCAGAGAATAACGAACGCTGGGCGTCCATGGTGGAGAAATAGCTGTCCAGACCCGCTTCGAAGCGAAGGCGAGACTGGCGATAGGCTTCTTGATAGTCAGCGACCAGGTGTTTCTGATTGTCGACCTGGGTCAGCATCTCCTGACGCGCATTGAGCGCGTTGGCCGCTTCGCGAAAGGCATTCTGCACGGTTCCTTCGTAAGCGGCGGTTTGTCCATCGTAGCGGGCATGGCTGGCATCCACCTGAGCGCGTCGAGCCCCGCCATCGAACAGCGTCAAAGACCCGGCTACCGCGACTGACCATAACTCGGCCGGGCCGCTCATCAGATTGGCAAACTCTCCAGACAGACTCCCCAACGCAGAGGTGAGTGAAAGTCTGGGGAAGTAGGCGCTGCGCGCAGCGCCTATATCAGCGTTGGCGGCCCGCAAAAGCGCTTCGGCTGCCATGATGTCCGGCCTGCGCTCGATCAGCGATGACGGCAGCCCGGCAGGTACATCGGCGGTCGCAAGGGTTTTGCCCAGTTCGCCTTCCGGTAACAGTTGGGTGGGCACGGGTTGACCCACCAACACGCGTAACGCATTCATATCCTGCGCCACTTGCATGCGATAGGTGTTGATCTGTACTGCCGCGGTGTTGGTTTGGGCATCGGCCTGGTGGACATCGATCCGTGCGGTAGAGCCATAGTTGTAACTGGTGCGCAACAGCTGTCCGTAGTGATTTTGCGAGTCGTAGGTGTTTTGTGCCAACGCCAACAGATTCTGGTTGGCTTTCAGGCTCAGCCAGGTGCTGGCGACTTCACCGATCAATGCCAGTCGGGCCGTCTGGTAGTCTGCTTCGGAGGCTTCGAAACGGGCCTGCGCCGAATTTCTCTGGCTGCGGATACGGCCGAACAGGTCCAACTCGTATGAAGTGAAACCGGCCGTGGCCTGAAAGGTGTTGGCCACGCTGCCTGTGCTGTCGCCTCCGGTGGGCGTCCTGACGATCGATGGCATCTTGCTGCGCCCGGCATAGGTGTCGATGCCAATGGCGGGAAACAGCTTGGCCCGGGCTCCGGCATAACCCGCTCTGGCTTCCTCCATGCCGGCGGCGAACTGACGCAAGCCACGGTTGTTATTCAGGGCCAGTTCGATCAATTGCCGGAGCCGGTCGTCAAGAATGAAGCCGCGCCAGTCCTGTTCGAATGCCTTTTTGGCGCTGCAACAATCGGCTGACGCGGATTGCGGCCACTGTTGATCGATCGGTGCGTCCGGCCGCTCATAAGTGGGTTCCATCGAGCAGCCGCTCAGCATGAGCAGGGATGCCAGACAGGTCGTGGATAAGGAGTTATTCATGATGGCTCTCCTAAAGGCGTTGACCGAGCAATGCTCGCAGCTGGGAAACAAGGAGTGATAACAAGCTGCCTCTGCTACCGGATCCTTCAGGGCCGGACACCTGCGGCACAGGCTTTTTTATCAAACTGCCCTTAAAGGACTTGAAGCGAACCATAGAAGGCCTGGACGGTTGGCTGGTGCGTCGTGGCAGTACCGGTCTGGCTGCCTTTTCACCCAGTAACGAGCGGCGCAACAGGCTATTGAAAGCCATCAATGGCCTGGCCTTGCCGGCAACATTGGCCGTCGCGTCGCTGAACAGCCGCGCGATGAGCCGATGGCGAAGTGCATCGGACAGGTCGATGAATTGCAGTCCCAACTGATCAATGCGGGGGTGGCGCATGACTTCCACGCCGATCCAGCCAACCTTGTCGACCCATATTTCACCGCGCATTCCCTGCTTTATCAATTTCGCTAACGTGCAGGAGAAAGCGGCCCCGCTAATGGAAATGTCGACCATTCGGCCCGGCAAGGTCACCCCGGCGATACGCAAGCCGGCGGGCTTGTCGAAAGGGAATCGCTCTTCACCGTGCAGGCGGGGCCTGTCGACGCAGGCCACCAGGGTCGCGAGGTTGTAGACCAATGCGACCACGGTCCAGCAAAGATTGAACAGCATGTTGCCGTCGAATGCGGCAGCAGTCGAAATGGCGGTATAAGCGCCGATCTGTGAGAGCAAGGTCAGCGCACAGAAGAACCCGAACAACTTCCAGTGAATCACCGTTCTGGAGCGATCGAGTCCTTTTGCCGTCACTTTGAACGGCCGGCCGAAGGGGCGGATCATGGCGCTGATGAGGGTGGCAGTCACCGCCAGCGAAGCCACGATTTGGGTGACTTCGGTAAAAATCGGTAGCGTTCGCCGGTCGGTGACCCAGGTGCCGTAACCCCAGAAGGCAATCAGCGCGGGCATCCCGTGGGCGAGAAAATCAACAGGGTTGGCATAAAATCCGGCGATACCGAAGTACCAGTACAGCACCGGTGAGATCAACAGCATCAAGATGAATGGCTTGGACGCCCAATGCGTCAGGCCGTGCAGGAAGTGCAGACGATCATTGAGCGTGTAGCCCTTGCCACGTAAAGGACCGTCCTTGAGCAGTGCGACCTGAATCGTACCCAGGCACCATCGCCCACGCTGATTGATGTACTCGGTCAAGCCCTCGGCCGACAGGCCGATGGACAAGCGTTCGTTCAGCCAGCGAGTGACATAACCTTGTTGCAGTAACCGGTAAGTGGTGTTGATGTCTTCGCAAATCGACTCGGTGGGAAACCCGCCGAACTCGGTGATGAGGTCGCGGCGGATGACGAACGACGTACCGACGCAGAACGCAGAATCCCAGCTGTCCTTCGCCGGTTGGTAGACGTCGAAGAATACCCGCTGTTCGTCTACCCAGCAGGTCGAGGAACCGAGGTTGTGCTGGATTGGATCGGGGTTGTAGTAAAACTGCGGTGTCTGCACCAACCCGACTCGAGGGTCTTCAAACAGCCCCAGGGTGCGCAACAGAATGGGTCGCTGCGGTGCGAAGTCCGCGTCCAGCACCAGAATGTAGGGCGCATTGGTGCTGGCAGCCGATTGCTGTAAACCATTGTTGAGATTACCCGCCTTGGCGTGCGAATTGTCCCCACGACGTGCGTAATTCACGCCGACCTCGCAGCAATAGTCGCGTAACCAGTCACGCCGGGTATCGTCCAGCACCCAGACAGCGAAGTTGGGGTAGTCGATGGCTTGAGCGGCGGCGATGGTTTTCTCCAGGATATTGAGCCCCTCGTTATAGGTCACGATGAACACATCTACTGCGGGCACATCCTGGCCCGCGGCTCGCAGGCGACGCTCCCCGGCATCGGCGCTGGCGTGGTGATCCGAGCGACACAGCATCACAATGATTGAAAACAGCGTGTAAACGATCGCCAGCAGCTCAAAGAACAGAAAGCTGTATGACCAGACCGTGGCAACACCGGCATGGGCGTCAGGCAGGGTGTCGCGGATCCGCCAGACGGCATAGTTGATCAGCAGCAGCGCGGTCATTACGCCGAAAGCGCTTCGCGCCGCCCATTGGTCGCGGTGTGTCAGGCATCCGAACAGGATGACCATGGCCAGCGTCCAGAAATTGATTTGCAGCAGTTGTAGCGTGTCCAATGTATGCATGTCAGTTCGCCTCGCGAGAACCTGTGAAGGGGTTGATGCCGGTTGCGGCGATCGCCGCCCATGCGGTGGCTCCCAAATGAGGCAGGTGGTAATAGTAAAAATCATCGATGACCGAGTCCGGACCTATGGCCAGTCCGGTACTGATGCGCGCCTGGGGTGTTGCAAACAGCCAGCCGTCGCCGGTTTGCTGCGCGGCCAGAACCGCCCATAGCGGCTGTGCTTTTTCCGGTGCTCCGCTCAGCCGAGCAACCGCAGCAGTCTGCGCAGTTCCTTCGGTCCACAGACCATCCGGATTGCGCTTGAAGCCGTAACCGGCCCCGGAACGATGCGCCTGATCGATGAAACTGAAGACCCGGTGCCAATCGGCAGGGGGATGGTGCAGGGCAATCAACGGCCAGATCTGCGCGTCCAGCCCTGAGCGCGAGCGATCGGATGTTCGCCCGTCGCCCAGTGTGCCGATCAGAAAGCGGCCTTCGCGGGCGTCCCACTGACTGAAGACGAACTGGCGCGCAATCTTCGCCTGGCGCGCCGCATGTTCATCCGCATGCAACTGGTCAAGCGCGGTCCAGGCGGCAGCCAGATCGGCATTGTGTTCGGTGGACTTCCAGTCCTGCCTGGCTTGCTCCGGGGGATAGCCGTAGTAGCCGCCGATGAATCCTTCAGGAGGCCGACTGTCGTAGGTTTTCTGTTCGGTCCAGCGCAGAACCCTTTGGGCCGCCTTCAGATAAGGCTCCTCGCCGGTTTGGCGAAATGCCTCCAATAGCGCCAGTGCCCCCCACGCTTGATTGCCGGTAGCGCTACTGATCTGGTACGCATCCTGATTCCAGGCGTTGCGTTGCGTGCTCCAGTAGCCAGGTAGCGTCATCGGTCCGCTTTTGAGTGGTCCGGCAGCGTAGGCGTTGCGCAATCGGCCGTCCTGATAGTCAGGGTCGTGCAAGGTCGCGTATGCCAGCGCATCCGCGATCCGGCGTGCCGATTGCGCTTTGCCGCAGGCGAACAGAGCGATGCTGGCCAAGGCGTTATCGTAAGTGAACGCGACCCCGCGCAAGGCCTGGATTTCAGGCTGCTGACCGGCCACGGGTGGATAGCTGGCCAATAACAAAGGGCCCGCCGCTTGCGCTTGCACCGCCTGGTCGAGCGCTGTGCAGGTCATCTCGGCCAGGCGTGGCATCGGGTCCGCAGCCAGTGCCGGGCTCGCGCCATGGCTGGCTGCCAGGAGCCCGAGTGTCAGCACCCAGCGCCTGCGGGCATAGCGGAAAGTAATCATCAGCGTGACACCTCGGCAGTGACCCAATGCCCTGGGTTGCAGACCGCGGCTCGCTGACTTTTTGTGAGATTGCTGCCGAAGGCGCCGACTACATAGACCGAATTCTGTTCGGCATAGGGAAATGGAACGCTATAGCTACTGACCTGAATATCCGAGGGGCTGGACAGCAGTTGCACGACCTTGGCTGTCAGGGTATGGCTCAAACCGCGGATACTCACCCGCAGAACACTGTCGCGTTCGATCTTGCTCGCCATTCGCTCCGGGAACACTGCAATCACGTAACTCTCATTGCAGTTGGTGGCGCGCAGCAATGTCGCACCAGCGCGCACCTGTGTCCCTTGCGGTGCCACCAATTCCTGGACGGTGCCGGGTGAATAGGCGATCACGTCGTACCCGCTCATCAGCTTGATTCTGTCTTGCTCGGTGGCAATCAGGTTATTGAGGTTGTCCAGTTCCTGTTGTTGTGTCGCCTGATTCTTGGCCTGATTGGCCAGGCTCAACTGCAGAGTGGTTATTTTCGCCTTGAGTTCGAACAGGCGCAGCTGCTCAGGGTCCAGATACACCTCTTTGCTGGCAGCGCTGAGGTCACCATCGTTGATCCGCAGTTGCGACTTGACGGACTCGGCGGCGCCTTGCAGTGATGCCAGTTGCGCCTTGGAGGAGGCCACCGCGGCCTGGCTGATGGCGCCTTGGCGAAACAGCTCCAGGTTACGATCGACCGTCTCCTGGGCGTCCTCCAGGCGCACACTGGCAGCACTGCTCTCGGCTTTCAGGGCTTTCTGGGCATAGAGCTGTCGGGTATGGAACGCCGATTGATATTGCTGACTGGTTTTCTCCAGCTCGTTGAGAAGCTGCTGATCGTGCTCTGCCTGGCTGGTCAATGAAGACAGTTGCTGTTCCAGGGACAAACGGCGCGTTTGCAAGGTCAGCAACGCCTCTTGATTGGCCCGCGGATTATCGATGGTGGCGATTTTTTGCCCTGTGGCAAAGCTGGCTCCCGGTTCGATCGTGAGCGAACTGACGACTCCATCGATAGGCGTCGTCAGCAAAATCACAGGTGCGTTCAACACCGCCCGCGTCGCGGAGGAAGACATCAAGGGCATGAACAGTGTCGAAAACAGCAGCCAGATAATGAATGCCAGGACGCCGAATCCGACCAGTCGCGGCAGGAAGGAAAATGAAAAGCGTTTTGAGCGGGTATCAGCCATTCTCCAGCACTCCTTGAAAGAGCAATGAATTAGTTCGGCACGTGGCCGGTCCGACCCGACAGTCAGGTAATAGAACCCATGACTGCACAGGGCAGAAGTCAGGTGGAACTCAAGTTGAATCGCCGTTCATTTGCCGGGCGATATGTCTCTGACCCGGCGATGGTTTGAAAGTTGTTTTCTGGTGCGCAGGAATTTTGCCCTGTCTTGTTGGTGTAATTAGATAATAAACTACGCGTAATTTATTACTTATTTACATATCGAAGCGGCTGCGGTGAAGCCGGTCGAAGTCTGCCATGAATGAGGTGCCGGGCTTCTGCGTTCAGATGTACGGCTCATTCAAAGCCAGTGTTTGTCTACGTCTCGAGCTTGCGACGGTAAATGTGCTCTCGGCGACTGTCAACATCTGATGTTCTAGGGTTTTAGATTGCCGACAAACTGAGGGTGTTCTTCTGGATGCTGTTTCTTGTCCTGTTTAAAGAAGTATTCAGCACAAAAGCGGGGAGGATGTAAGGCAAAAAAAATATAAGGATCCATATGTTCATATATTTGAAGAGGGCCGAAACATACCAGGACTGGTTTATAAAGGGACGCACCCGCAGGCTCGCCCCAAAGCGCATGGACATCCGCATCGATACGCTCAAACGAAAGGTGGTCAACGATGTGTTGCAGCGTTTCGCCAAGGCGTTCGAGTGGGCCCGGCAAAATCCCGACGAGTTCGCTCGGGTCTTCGCCAGGGTCAACGATATACCGCTTGATGTCTCGCAGCGCCTGCGCAGTTGGGGCGAAGACTCCCCAAGCCAAAGCCTGTGGCTAAACCGGTCCGCAAACCCGTGGCGCAGGCACCGGCGCCACCCGCGCCAGCACAACCGGTCGCCGCGCCGGCACCGGCACCGCCTGCGCCCAAGCCGGTGACACCCGCGTGCCCATTGATTTCAAAATCAGGTAAGCCTGGCTCCAGCAGACCGGACCAGACAGTTATTGCCCCGTCCTGAATAAGGTTTACACCCTCTGATCTATTTTCAGGAGGGTGTAATGGATGTGGGAAAAGGCGATGAGGTGAAGGGAGATGAATTGCACGACGCTCCCGAACCAGACTATTTAAAAGCTTGTACTCGGTTTGGACGCTTCAGCCACGGTGGAGCGGTCGCAATTTATAAATGAAGACGAATTCAGCCAGTGTTGATCAGGATAATAAGAAAACAGTAACTGGCCGTCTTTCATTGAGTCGATGAGTTGATGAGCAATGGCGGGGCGTACGGCCGGGCAACCTAAACTTCTGCCAATACGGCCGTTCAACTGCGCCAGGTCGCGACTGACATAGGCTGCCCCGTGGATGACGATAGCCCGGTCGAGTGCATGATCGTTGAAGCCAGGCTCCAATCCCTCCATGCGCAAGGAATAGCCGTTATGACCGACATAGGTCGAACTCGTCCGATACAACCCAAGGCTGGTGGCCATGCTTTCATTCTGGTTGGAAAATTGACTGGCCATATTTTCGCCGCTGTTGCGGCCGTGCGCGACCAGTTCGTGAAAAAGTAATGTGCGGTGTTGCAGGTCAAACACCCACAGTCGTTGCTCGGTTGAGGGGAGAGAGTAATCAATCACAGCGAGTCTTTGGGCAGGTGCCGCGGCTTGCGCCAATCGGCACTGAGACGCACGTACGGCCAGCGCGATAACCTTGGCGTTAGCGTCTGGTGCCGCTTTGACCAGCGCGGCCTCAAGCGAATCGGCGTAGGCGGCCTCTACAGACATGGACATCACAAGCATGGCTGCCATTAAAAAGCCCGAGCGGTCTAGCGTCATGTGCGTATCCCATCACTATTCATACGAGTCTAGCAGTGTCAGTGGGTCTGAGTGACGATGCTCGAGTGACTTTTAAACCCGAGGTGCAGGGGGAAGATTGTGCAGTGCTGCGAGCACTGAATCTAGTTCAGAACTGTCCATTTCATATTTGCCGCGAGCAGGACTTTCCGCTGTGGCGATGAGGCAAAACAAACAATAAAACTATTTTCATAACCCTTGACGGGACGTGTGACAGGTTTATATTCGCCACTTCTTCGGCCGGTATCACGCTTTACTGGTTATTGTCTTTAAAGCGTGCAGTTCAAGTCATGTTGTTGAAATGTCAAGGTGACAAGAATCTTTCCTGGTCTAGACTGACTCATCAACTATATGAAATAGCCGGACGAACCGGTATTCAAAGAGAGGGAAAATGAGAAGACTTTATGTACTGGGCGCGCTTATTGCGCTGACGATTTGCAGTATTGGTATGAGCGATGCTCGCGAGGGGCGAAACGGCAAGCATCAGTCTGATTCGGTTGCGGGGGTGTTTGACTACTATCTGTTGACGTTGTCTTGGTCGCCCACGTTTTGCCTGACCCATCGCGATAATGAGCAATGCTCGGGGAAAGGCTACGGCTTTGTGCTCCACGGTCTCTGGCCTCAATACGCCAAGGGCGGTTGGCCGCAGTCGTGTCCGCCGATGGTTCCTTTAACGCAGGCGGAGCAGGCGAAGGGGCTGACGTTGTTTGCGACGCGCAAGTTGCTGGAGCATGAATGGGCTAAGCACGGCACCTGCAGTGGCCTGGGCGCCTCGGGTTATCTGGACACAGCGGACAAGGCCGTGGGCGCTGTCCGGATCCCGGAGCAACTGCAACCCTTCAGCACCGCCCATTACTTTGAAGCGCAAGAGATTGCGCAAATGTTCCGGCAGAGTAATCCCGGTATCCCTGCTGATGGCATCGCGATTCTGTGTAGCGGGCCCGAACTCTCCGAGGTTCGTGTCTGCATGGGCAAGGACTTGGCATTTGGCGCCTGCGGCAAGGGCGTCAAAACTCAATGTCGGTCCGGAGAGATTCGCGTGCCGCCTATTCGATAAGCGAGCCGGTTGGAGTCGTCAGCACTCTCGGCCAAAGGAGGTGCTGACGATAGTTCAAGAAAAGATTTGCCCTTGAACAGGTACACTGGAAGCGACGTCTACTTGAGCGTTATTTAATAGTGCTGCGGCTGTAATAAAAAATATTATTATCAGCAGCGCCAACAAGAGTAATCATACTCAACAGTATTCATCACATTCTCCTGATTTTTTGAAGAGGATTGAGATGTTGGGCTGGATGGTTAAATATAACCAGTCAGTCTATGAATAATGACGGTTGGTTTATGTTGCAATGCTGGATTCTCAGGGTCTTTATCGTCTTTAGCCTGGCAGGCCGAGGCTGCTGTGAGGCTCGCCATGCAGGAATTGATTATGAGAAACATAAAAATATATCTGTCCCATTTTCCAATGTGATCGAGCTGGATGGAGCGCCGCCGAATTGAGTCTATATTTCATGGCAGGTTACGTGTAACGAACCAAAAGGAGCCCCCGCGTGTTTTATAAGGGGCTACGCTGAACGCTCAAGCTCAATCAGAGGGAGCCGGGCCATGCAGTTGCACGAAGCGCAAACGATCACCGAGGTATACACCTCACAAGAGGTGAACAAGGCCTTGCAGGAGGGTTGGAAACTGCTGGCCGTGACGCCGGTAAGCAGTCCTCACAACCCCAGCTGTATTACCACCTGTTATGTACTGGGCAAGAAAAAGCCCGCTGAACCGATTCGGCCATAAATCCCTCAGACCGAATGGATTCGGCTGCTCCGGGAGCGGGGCGGATCACCGCTCGGCCATTACACTGTACCCCTGTGCAGGCATGAGCAATAATGGTGAGTGGGCTGGAAAGTTCCGCATGAGCGTTGAAAAGATCAGAGTGGATGGGGCCGGGTCAACGATCAAGGCGCACGTGAAGTACATATACTTCCCCATACCTGGAAACAATAGTTCGTCAGGTTATGATCAGCGGATTTTTACCATCAATGTTAATGGCAATGCATACACCGTAACTCATATGGATGGGTACATGTCTGCAAAATTTTAACCAGGGCATGACAAGGCCTGTATGACACGGTGTGTTGGTATTGTGATGGCTCATGTCAGCCTGGGGGAAGTGGCTGAACCACGTCCCCCCCGCTTGGCACTATTTAAAGTGCTGCTCGTAAGTCGCCACCAAGTCCGGCGTGATCAGCTTGAAGGGCACCCAGACATTCGCTTCGACCGGTTCGCCTTTGATCATTTTGATGGCGGCTTGCAGGGCGCTGGTCGCCTGGGCTTTGGGGTCTTGAAACACCGAGGCCGCCAACTGGCCGCGCTTGATGGCCGCCAGTCCGTCAGGCAAGCCGTCTATGCCGACCACCGGAACCGAGCCTTTGGCCTTGCCGGCCTGTTGCAGGGCCATGGCTGCGCCGATGGCCATCTCGTCGTTGTTAGCGACGATGGCATCGAAGTTTGAGCCTGCGAGCACCCAGTTGCTGGTCAGGTCCATCCCTTTGTTGCGCTGCCACTCGGCACTTTGCTGCTCGACGATCTTGATCCCGGGATAGTCCTTGAGCACATCTTTGACCCCATCGGTTCGGCCTTGGGTGGCGTTTTGCGCCAGGTCGCCCATGATGATCGCCAGGTTGCCTTTGCCACCCATCTTGTCGGCCAGGTAACGCATCTGCAGTTGTCCGGCCTCGATGTCGTTGGACGCCACAGTGACCACACCTTTGGGCAAGACGCGCTCGTCCGGGCGGCGGTTGACGTAGACCAGTGGCGTTTTCGCCGCGACGGCGGCGCGGGTCATGTTGGCGGTGGCGGCAGTGTCCACGGGCAGGACGATGACCGCGTCCACTTTCTGGTTGAGGAAGCCTTCGATCTGATTCAGCTGACGCACCACGTCACCCTGAGCGTCCTCGAACTGGATCTGCACCTTCTCCTGTTTGGCGGCCGTTTCCAGGCCGCTGCGCACATAGGTCATGAAGTTATCGTCCACCCTGGCAATGCTCACGCCGATGCGATAGTCGGCGAGGGCCCATTGGCTGCTGAGGAGCAGCAGCGAGGCAATAAACAGTGTGCAACGTCGCATGATGGTTTTCCTTTTGTTGTTATGAGTTGAAATTCATCAAGGGTGAGGCGTTTCTGGCGCTCTCTGCATCAAACCTGCCAAGAGCGCCAGTGAGGTCCCAGGCGTTGCCGGCCTCGTCAATCAAACGTGAAGGCTTGCCGAAAGCGCTCAAGTGCCTGTTCGGAGTCGCCAGAGGCCCAACCCTCTAGCCCGACGACGCCGGTGTATCCCATGCGCAACAAAGCTCTGGCAATGGCTGGATAATGGATTTCGCCGGTGCCAGGCTCCATGCGTCCGGGGACATCGGCGACCTGGATTTCTCCAATGGCCGAGCCGGCACGCTGGATCAGTTCGATCAGGTTCCCTTCGCCGATCTGGGCATGGTAAAGGTCCAGGTTCATCTTCAGGTGCGGGCTGCCCACGGCTTCGATCAAGGCCAGGGTTTCTTCGGCGCGAGCGAAGGGAGTGCCGGGGTGGTCAACCTGGGTGTTGAGGTTTTCCAGCAAGAATACCCTGCCAGCCTCTTCCCCCAGCCTGGCGATTTTTTCCAGGGTCTTGCAGGCGCTCAGCCACATACGTCCGTTGGTGTGGGCCACAGGTTTGACCGGCAGGCCTTTGTCGTCCAGGCCGCTGCCATGCAGGTTGAGACTGGGGCAGTTCATCTGTGCGGCCACGGCCAGCGATTCTCGTGCGCTGTCGAGCAGATGCTTGATGTCCTCGGGATCGGTCAGGTTGCCCGAGATATAGCCGGTCATGGAGGTGAAGTCAGCGCCGGTGGCGACCAGGGCCGCAATGTCCTTCGTGGTCCAGTCCCAGAGTTCGGCGCTGAAGCCCAGCGCATGAATACGTTTGACGCGCTCTGTGAACGGGAGATCCAGGAAGACCATCTCGGCACTGATCGCCAGTTTGAAGGGTGTAAAGCTCATGCGTGTGCTCCTAGGCGGACAGGTTTGCCCTGCTGGACGGACTCGATGCAGGCGCGGGCAATAGCCAGTGCGGCCCGGGCATCTTCGCCGCTGGCGAGTGGTTTCTCACCGGTGCGCAGGCAATCGACAAAGTGATTGAGCTCGGCAATGTAGGCATCGCGCAGCAGGTCGGTGTCCATGCGCTGGGTGTCGGCCTGGATGCCGTCAGCCAGGTAGCGAACCATGTCGGAGTGATTGATGCTGCCCATGGTCAGCATGCCGGCACTACCGAATACTTCCCCACGAACATCGTAGCCATAGACCGCCTGGAAATTGGCCTCGGCCGTCGCGATGGCACCGTTGTCGAAGCGGATCGTGACAACAGCGGTATCCAGCAGGCCCTTGTCCTTGTATTGCGGTGCAACCAGGGCATCGGCCATGACATAGACCTCGACAGCCTTGGCGCCTGGATTCAGATAGCGCAGGGTATCGAAGTCATGGATCAGGGTTTCCAGGAAAATCACCCACTGTGGCGAGGCGGCCGGGTTATGCAGCGCTGGATCGCGGGTCAGCGAGCGCAGCAGTTGAGGCGTGCCGATGCGACCGGCGACCACGTCCAGATGGGCTGCCCGGAAGCTTCTGGCAAAGCGGCGGTTGAAACCGACCTGCAGCGGCACTCGTGCCTCGGCGGCCGCGGCGATGGCGCGGTCGGCCTCGTCAAGGGTAATGGCCATGGGTTTTTCACAGAAGACGCCTTTGCCGGCCCGGGCAGCGCTGATCACCAATTCGGCATGGCTACGGGCCGGGGCGGCGATCAATACACCGTCTATTTCCGGGTCTTCGAGCAGTTGCTGTGGATCGGTATAGACCCGTTGCACACCCAATTCTGCCGCCAGGCGTGCGGCTTGACCGGGTGTGGGGTCGGCAATGGCGGCCAGGCAAGCACCGGGAATGTGTCGAGCAGCGGTCTGGGCGTGAAAGCTGCCCATGCGGCCGGCGCCGATGAGTCCAAGGCGGATGGTCTTGGGTGTATTCATGAAGTGACTCCTTTTTATTGTTGTTCAAGTGGCTGAGCAGCAAGAACTGTCCTCGCTGGTATGAGCTCCTGAGCAAGGCCTGTGCCAATCTGTAACTACTTGATATTTATATAAATATTTCAAATTGAAAGAGGGGAGGTGTTCATTTGAATGACATGTCTATAATGACATGTCAAAAATATGAACATTGGTGCGGATCTCAATGATGGCTAACCAACCGCTCATGGCCTTCAGCCTGGAAGACCTCGATTACATTACGGCCATCGGGCCGGCATCCTTGAATGAAGGACCCATCGCTGAGCTGGACCAGGCTTGGCTGGCTTGCCTGAAGGGTCGCACTGATCGACCTGCCGGGGTCAGACAGGCCATTTGGGACTCCTGGCTGCGCAGCGTCAGGGCCGGCCTCAACCCTGATGATTTTGCATACCGTTTTGTCGATCCCGACGTGTTGGCTGCAACACTTGCGGTCAATCGCGTATTGATCGGGGTGGCGGCAGAGGTCATGAGCGGGCTGCTGGCTTACAACCCCAGGGGGCATATCAACCTCACCGATGCCGAAGGGACGACCCTTTACTTCTGCGGTCTGGACCTTACGCCGGTGGGCAGCCGGCTGCTGGAGTCGGTGCAGGGCACCAACTGCACGGGACTGGCGATTGCCGAAGACCGATTGGTGTATGTGCTGGCGCAGGAAAATTTCGCGACTGGCCTGCGTCAGCGACGCATGCATTGTGCCGCCGCGCCGATCAGGGATGCCAAGGGCACGACCCTGGCCATTCTGACGTTGACCGCGGAGCCGGGCTGGTTCCATTTCCACACGCTGGGGACTGTCCAGGCGGCGGCCGAAGCCGTCTCTCGACAGATGGCGCTGCAGACGCTGCTGGAAGAACAGCAGACCGTCCTTGAAGTGCTGAACGAGGGGCTTGTGGTGCTGGATGAGCGGGGCTGCATCAAGGCGCTCAACCGCTATGCCCGTCAATTGTTCCGGGTGGGTCGGGATCTGTTGGGGTGCCCGTTCCAGCGTCTGGGGCAGAGCGAGCTGACTGACGAAATTCTGCTGCGCAGCGGCGAGGGGCTACGGGATCTGGATTGCACCTTTGAGCTGCACGATGGTAGTCACCTGGCATGCCTGGTGTCCGTGTGTTCCCTGGAGCAGGGCGGGCACATTGTCTCGTTGCGGGAGAGCCGGCGTATCCGGGAAATCACCCGGCGGATCATAGGGACTCAAGCCAGCTATACCTTTGAGACCATTCAGGGAAGCTCGCGCGTCATACAGGATGCGCTGCGTCTGGGACGGATTGCCAGTCGCAGTGACTCGACCACGCTGATCCTGGGGGAAAGCGGGACCGGCAAGGAGTTGTTCGCACAGGCCATCCATAACGCCAGTGACCGTTCCAGCGGTCCTTTCGTAGCCGTCAATTGCGGGGCTATTCCGCGAGATCTGGTGCAAAGCGAACTGTTTGGTCATGTCGAGGGCGCCTTCACCGGGTCGGCCCGCGGAGGGTCTGCCGGGAAGTTTGAATTGGCCGATGGCGGAACGATCTTCCTGGACGAGATCGGTGACATGTCTTTCGATGCCCAGGTCAGCCTGCTGCGAGTCTTGCAAGAAGGCGAGGTGACTCGCGTTGGCGCGAAAAAGTCGCAGCATGTGGATGTACGCATCATTGCAGCCACGCACCGCAATCTGAGCCGGGCGGTTGCCGATGGCGCCTTCCGCGAGGATCTCTATTACCGGCTCAATGTACTGAACCTTACGGTTCCGCCGCTGCGGATGCGCCGGGAGGACATTCCATTGCTGGCGCGGCATTTTCTCAATCGCTGTGCCCAGTCGCTGCGCAAGCCTGTGCAGGGGATCTCGCCGGCGGCATTGGATATTCTTTCAGCCCACACTTGGCCGGGTAACGTTCGCGAGCTGGAAAACACGATCGAGCGCGCGACCAATCTGGCGGTTACCGGGCTGATCCAGCCGGGTGATCTTCCTCTCGAAATCATGCAGGGGCTGCGCCGGCCGGCGTTGGGAAGTTTGCCAGAGCCCAGGGCTGCCCTGGACTTGGGAACCCATGAGATGAATGCGATTATCACGGCCCTCAGGGATACTCGCGGTAACATTCGGCTGGCCGCGAAGCAGCTGAATGTTTCTCGTGGTGGGCTGTACAACAAGATGAACCGGTTCGGACTCAGTGCCGATGCCTTTCGTTCGGGACCAAACATCTGATTGTCTTCTGTAGCGCCTTCCCAAGGTGCTCCACCACAGTGGCCTGGCGCGCGACGGCGTTGCAGGGCTGCTTGAATCAAGTCAGCGTGAGCCTCCTGTCTCACTGAATGATCGCCAGTTCGTCACCCTGTGTCAGTAACCAAGCCTGATCACCTCCTCGACGCTATCGAGCAAACAATCCAGCCCCCTCGTCATCAAGAGCGGTCATCCGACCGCTCGGTCACCCTGCGATAAAAAATTATCGACGACGATTGAATTCGCCCATTATCGGCGCGGCGAGCACCACAACCCGATTAGGTCGGGACCACGACGAGATTGTTGATGCCATAGCCGCGCGTAAACCCGACGAAGCCGAGCACGCGGCCCATGAACATACAATGTTGTTTCAGCGCCGGTTCCTGGCGTATATGCAACAGAACCTGACGGAAAATATGTCCGTTGCTTGAACCGCGTCGTCGGCAATGCTTGCCCCATGAGGGGCACGGGGCGGCTTTTCCTCTACTCCGTCGGCAACCTCAGATGCTTTCGGCGACATCGATTTGCGGTGAAAGCATGAACCTGGCGCCAGCATCGGAGGGGGGATCTATCGTAGCGTCCAGCATGGCCTTCACAGCGGTCTGCGCCAGCGCCACAACCGGGTGAGAAAGAACACACTGAACCACGCCATCGCGCAGGGCCGCCGACGTGATCGGGGTCAAGTCGTGACACACCACCGTCGGCAACGGGACGTTTTGCGTTTTCAGTACGCGCAGTGCGCTGACCACACCCTCGATTCCTCCACCGGCCACATAGAGGCCGACCAGGTCGGGCTCACTGGTCAGGAGGTCCAGGGTACTGGCATAGGCGAACTCCTCATCCTCCAGAGTCAGGCGAGTAGCCAGTAATTCCCAATCCGGGGATTGTTCCGAGAGGAACGAGCGCAAACTCATCTCGCACAGCTCCTGGCATTGAAAGCGCTGTGTTCCGAGCATCACTGCCACCGGGCCGGGTTGTGGCGCCAGATGTTTGATGAACCAGCCTGCGGTGCGGCCCATGCGCCGGTTGTCTACACCGACATAGCCTGCGGCTGCCGAAACTTCCAGCTCGGATACCAGGGCAACCACCGGGACGCCTGCAGCACGCATGTGGGCAACGGCCTTGCGCACCACTGAATGGTCAGCCGCAACGACACCCAGCGCATCGACCTCACCTTGTAGCTGCAGGATGCGCTGCGCCGTGGCTGTCGGGTCCAGGTCATCGATGTAGTTGATCATCACCCGAACCTGCGCCCGAACGCTGGCCGCCGCGGCCTCGGCCAGGGCTTTTGCCAGGCCCTGATAAAAAGCGACGCCGCGCTTGTGAAGCAGGAACCCCAAGCGCACGGTCGGGCGCTTCTGAAGCAGCCTTTGCTCGATCACATTGCGCCCGTAGAACCCCAGCCTGGCGGCGGCTTCGGCAATGCGCTGCGCGGTATCGGCGCGCACATTGGCGCGCAGATTCATCACTCGGTCAACGGTGGACAGGCTGACTCCTGCAGCCTGCGCCACATCCTCCATGGTTGAACGGCGCTGCGACGGGTTGTTTGGCTCTGACATGAAATGAAAGCCTTACTGAAAGTTTTGACGGGTTTTGACAGCTATCGCCTGGCGACTATAGCAGCAGTGGCCGGGCTCGCCTTAGGATTCCTCCGAGCGAAACAGCACGACTCATAACAATAATCATCGGAGCCTGACATGACCCTCCATATCTCGACCGCCCCCTGTTGCTGGGGCGTAGACGATGCCAAGAATCCTCATTTACCGGCGTGGCAGCAGGTGCTCAGTGAAGCCGCGCAGGCGGGCTATCGCGGCATCGAGCTTGGGCCTTACGGTTACCTCCCGCTCGACTCCCGGGTGCTGGGCCCAGTGCTGGCTGAGCAGGGGTTGCACGTCGTAGCCGGGACCATTTTCGACAATCTGGTCGATCCCTCCAATTTGCCGAATCTTCTCAGTCAAACCCGCAACATCTGTGCCTTGCTCAAGCAATTGCCGGTGATCCCACAGGAGCCGGGACAGCGCTTTGGCATGCCTTGCCTGGTGGTCATCGATTGGGGTCACGAGGAGCGTGACTACGCTGCCGGTCATTCCGACCGCGCCCCGCGTCTGGCGCCAGATGCCTGGCGGGGCATGCTGAGCCATATCCGTGCCATTGCCGAGCTGGCATGGACGCAATACGGCGTGCGAACGGTCATTCATCCTCACGCCGGGGGCTACATTGAGTTCGCTGATGAGTTGGCTCGGCTGGTCGACGACATTCCCTATGAAGTGGCGGGTTTGTGCCTGGACACCGGCCACCTCTACTACGCCGGCATGGACCCGGTTCAGACCCTGCGCCAGTACGCGGATCGCCTCGATTACCTGCATTTCAAAGACATTGATCAGGCGGTGTTTGATCAGGTGCTGGGCGAGCACATCAGCTTCTTCGCCGCGTGCGGCAAGGGTGTGATGTGCCCGATCGGTCAGGGTGTCATCGACTATCACGCCTTGCGCGAGCTGATCGCCGAGCTCGGTTACCAGGGCTACATCACCGTCGAGCAAGAACGCGATCCCCGTAACGCCCATGGCAGCCTGCGGGACGTCACAGCCAGCCGTGCCTACCTCTCCCAGGTGGGTTTCTGACCCTCTCTCACGCCAAGGACTTATCGATGATCAATGGCAGCAAGCGTATTCCCCAACCTATTCGTTGGGCCATGGTAGGCGGTGGGCGCGATAGTCAGATCGGCTACATCCACCGCAGCGCAGCGTTACGTGACCAGGCATTTGTGCTGGTGGCCGGCGCATTCGATCTTGATCCAGAACGCGGCCGGGCCTTTGGCGTGCAGCTGGGGGTCGACCCTGAACGCTGTTATGCCGACTACCGTAGCTTGTTCGAGGGTGAGGCGGGGCGGCCGGATGGCATCCAGGCGATTTCCGTAGCGACGCCCAACGGCACCCATTTCGCAATTACCAAAGCGGCGCTGGAAGCAGGGCTGCACGTGGTCTGCGAAAAGCCCTTGTGTTTTACCCTGGAGGAGGCGCAAACCCTGCGGGAAATTGCCTCAGCCAGGAACAGGATCGTGGGGGTCACCTATGGCTATGCCGGACACCAGCTCATCGAGCAGGCCCGTGAAATGATCGCCCAGGGCGAGCTGGGTGAGATCCGCATGGTTCATATGCAGTTCGCCCATGGTTTTCACTGTGAGCCCGTGGAAGCTCAAAGCGACGCCACCAAGTGGCGGGTCGATCCACGCCTGGCAGGGCCCAGTTATGTTCTGGGGGACGTCGGTACCCACCCGTTGTACCTGTCGGAAGTCATGTTGCCCGAGCTAAAAATCAAGAAGTTGCTGTGTGTCCGTCAAAGCTTCGTCAAAAGCCGGGCACCTCTTGAGGACAATGCCTACACCCTTATGGAATATGAGGGAGGGGCGATGGGGACATTGTGGTCCAGTGCGGTGAATGCCGGCTCCATGCATGGCCAGAAGATTCGGGTAATAGGCTCCAGGGCCAGCCTGGAATGGTGGGACGAGCGCCCGAACCAGCTGTCTTTCGAGGTCCAGGGCAAGCCCGCCCAGGTGTTAGAACGTGGCATGGGCTATTTGCATCACAACGCACAACTGGATGACCGCATTGGTGCCGGACACCCCGAAGGACTGTTCGAGGCCTGGTCCAACCTTTATTACCGTTTCGCCATGGCCATGGACGCAGCCGACCGCGGGGACCAGGCACTGCTGGCGACGCTGCGCTATCCGGATATCCACGCGGGTGTCGAGGGTGTGCGATGGGTCGAACGTTGTGTCAGCTCTGCCGACAGCGGTGGGGTGTGGATTGATTACTGACCCAGGATACGGTTTGCCCCCAGGCGTGAACCGGTCACTCATAGTGTGAAATTATCTTCAGAGGGGATGAAGCCCGGCTCCAGGTTGGGCTTCATCCAGGTTGAACACCAGCGCCTTCAAGCCGCATTCAGCGTCGGCGTCGGCAAATTCCGGCGGGTTTTCCAGGCGTTGTTCGAAGCGCAGGCTCGGGGCTTCGCGGGTTACGCTGTCGATGAGGAAATCCGGGCCTATGGCCGGGTCGTTCATGCAGGCCAGTACGGTGCCGTGGCTGCTGAGCAGTTCCGGCAGCCGGCGCAACACGCGCTGGTAATCCTTGGTCAGCAGAAAGCTGCCTTTCTGAAAGGAAGGTGGGTCGATGATCACCAGATCGTAAGGGCCGCTGTTTATTACCTTGCCCCAGGACTTGAACAGGTCATGGCCGAGAAAACTCACCTTGCCCAGGTCGTGACCGTTGAGCCGGTGATTGTCGCGCCCACGGCTCAAGGCCACACGGGACATGTCCAGATTGACCACATGATCCGCGCCACCCTCGATGGCGGCCACTGAAAACCCGCAGGTATAAGCAAACAGATTCAAGACACGCTTGCCATGAGCGTTGGCCCGTACCCAATTGCGGCCGTAGCGCATGTCGAGAAACAGGCCGTTGTTCTGTTTCTTGCCCAGGTCCACCTTATAACGCAGGCCTCCCTCGGTGATTGTCCATTCCTCGATCGTTTCCCCCTGCAGCCATTCGGTGGTGCTTTGCGGCAGGTAGCGGTGTTGCAGCAATAACCTATGAGCGCCGGATTTTTCCCACACAGGTGACTGAGTAATCTCCATCAGCAGCCGCTTCAATGCCTCCAGCTGCGTCTGCTCAGGCTCCTTGAACAGCGAGACCAGGACCACGCCCTGCATCCAGTCGACGGTCAGTTGTTCCAGCCCCGGCCAGCATCGGCCCCGGCCGTGGAACAGGCGGCGGGTTTCGTCGGGCACAGCTGCCAGGGCCGTCAGCAAATGGTGGTGCAGGGTAGAGAGGGCGTCAGGATTCATTGGGCAGGGCTGGTAATTTGAAGGGATGGCATTTTAAACACAATTAGCCGGATATATACGTCACCGGGATTGAAACCGCCACTGAGCTCGCAGTGTTATCTCAATGACACTGCCTGTTGGAAGAATCCCGCTCAAGTCATCTAAGTCATCTTGGGCGGTATTTTTGTGCTTCTTGAATGTTCAGCACGCAGGCAGGGCACCGAAGCTTGAGGATGGCCCCGGATTTGAAGAGGGAGGATTTCGCCAGCGTGGAGTCAGTAGACGGCCGTTTTTGTTGGAAGGATCCCAAATGGCTTTCTCATATCAAGTGAATGAGATCTTAATTGTCTCTCTCCGGTCAGTTGATTGTACGCCTTGACCCTTCGGTGATTATCCGCATAACCACCCATCGCTGAGACCGTTCCGCTTTGAATATGGTCCAGGTAACGGAATATCTTTTGTGGCGAAAGAAAGCTGATCTTGTAGTTCAGCGCTGCCATTCTATCTTGCAGTTCATAACCGGGATTACGCTCATCCATTTGAAAATGTAGCCCGTGCTTCTTGATCAGCCGCACATTCCACAGGGTACAAAAGCTCTTCAAGTGAGTTTCTCTGAACGGCTTCGGCGACTTTGCTTTCAAGCCCAGGGCTCGCATGCCGCGCCGAGCGTAGTGCTTGAAAAATCGTGAAACCAGGCGCCAGGCCGATCGACCCACACCTCGATTCAACTGTTCCAGGCATCCGACAGCTGCCACTTCGCGTGGACCGGTGCACTGGCCGATCATCATGGTAAAAACAGTCGGATCGTAAATGAAAGTATCAGTGTGCAACAGAAACAGATACTCGGTTTCAACGTGATCCAAAGCAAGATCCAGGGCTCGGCCGTGAGCAACGCTTCCGGCTTCAGGGGTGGCTACTTTACGTTCAATCAGGTTGATCCAGTTCAGCGTGCGCAGGTATTCGCTGCTCGCATCGTCCGAATGGTTATCCACCACAAAAACAGGAACGCCAGTCTCCTGCAACCCCTCGCGCAGCAGCTCCAGGCAAGTCCTGGTCAGCTCCAGTGATTTGTAATTAACCAGCACAACACTGTAGTTTGCCTTGGTCGCAAGTGGGTACGTCATAAGTTCTTCAACCTCGATGGCTGACTGCTGTTCCGGTAATGCCAGTTCGAAGGGGGGCTGGCATAAGCTTCAGGCTTGCGCTCATCCTAGAGCGGGTAACCTTTCAGCCTGTTCCCCGGCGGATAAAATTTCTGACAGGATTGTTTTTCGGTTCCGATGGGCTGGCGCTGCTGCGTACTGCGTTGATGGTCAACGTGTCCGGTATTGCGGCCAACGAACAGTAACCGCGTTCCCGGCGGGCGAAACAGGGACAGGACGTGACTTCTGGATTGTGCGCTAGCGCCACAGTGACGGCCTGGCAGCCGGGGCAGGGCGATGGGCAAGCCGCGCCATCCGTTGTTAGCGCAAAGACGGGTTATGATGACCCCGCCCAGCGCTGATCCTTGAAGTCACGGGCAAGCCTTAACACTCGGAGTCAGAAACTCGATGTTCACCATCACCCCCTTTGAAACCCCACCGTCCGAGGCCATCAAAAGCCAGATCCTGCAGTTGGTCGTCGACTACGTAACCGATATCAGCATGGTGGCCATCGCGCCGAGCAATCCGCTCTACAACCTCTATCAATACGGTATCGGATACGAGGTTCATCTCTATCTGGACGCTATGGACGGTTCCAGAGGCATTCCCGTCGAATTGATCGTGGCCTCGGATGCCCAGGACCCTTCCACTGTCGTCGGCTTCTTGCTGTATCTGCCGGTGAAGGACGATCCCGAGGCTTGCGCAGTGGCCTATATGGCCGTGCGGGAAGGCCACCGACGTCGGGGTGTTGCGCGCGCGATGCTGCAGGAAGTGGTCAGTCGATACCCTCATGCCGAGCTGGCCTGCTTTGTTGGCAAGGTGCCGTACTTCGAGTCGATGGGTTTTCAGGTTGTGGGTGCGCGCGGTCCTCAGGTCGTCATGAATACCCGCGACCACGGTACGGACGGCCTGTTGGCGGTGTTGGACGTAGCGCCGATCTATAGCTCTGTGGAGGTGCGGCAGATTCATACTTATCTGCTTGCGCAAAACGGCAGAAAAGCGATGGTGGACGCCGAGAAGAAGCGTGACCGGCATCTCGACCAGATGACACGCCACGCGAAGGCCTTTGTGCTGGACCGTCTTGGAGAGGCCGCCTTGCAAGACACCGGGCGCGGACCACGCTTGCTCCAGGATGCATTGAGTCTCTTGTCAGGCTCGAAGTCGGCCTTGGCCTGCGAGAGTAAGGAACGTTCGACCGGTGGCTGATCGTCCCTTACCTGGCACCCGGCAGGCTTATCCGATCAGACCGGAACACCCAGGATGATGTGGGAGGCCTTGATCACCGCTGTGGCACTGACACCGGGTGCCAACCCCAGATCTGCCACTGCATGTCGAGTCACGATCGAATACACCTCGGCACCGCCGGCAAGCTGGATAACCACCTCGGCGTTGACGGCTCCGTCATTGACACTGACAACCTTGCCTTCCAGACAATTGCGCGCAGAGAGACGGATGTCGCTGGATTCGGTCATCAGCATCACCCAAGGGGCCTTGATCAGAGCGATCGCGTCCTTGCCTACCGCAATCCCCAGATTTTTGATGCTTTCCATCGTGACCACGGCAACCAGTTGCTCACCGCCGGGCAGTGTCAAACCTACTTCGGCATTGACCGCGCCTTCTTGTACCTGAGTGACTTTGCCTTTGAATACGTTGCGCGCACTGACTTTCATAGCGAAAACTCCTTTTTGACCACTGGGTTAAGATTTACCGGCATCATCAAGATTATTGCTATGTAAAAGCAAGTGCAGTGCACCACTGGTCATCTGTCGACGTGAAATGTCCAGGCATCAGGCTTGCACATACACCCAGGCATTGGCGCCGGATTTGAGCACAACCTCAACACGTTTGTAGTCCGCCACCTCGTATTTGTCGGCCATTGCCAGCTCCTGTGGCGTGATCTCGAAAACAGTGCCGCTGACCTCATCCGACATGTCGCCGCTCTCTTGCACGATGGGATGATGGGTTTTTCCACTTGCGGCCAATACCTGCGGATCAGTTATTTCGACGAGGTTTTGCTTGTAGCCCGATAGAGCATCAGGACGACCCTTCAGTTTGCGTCCGAAGCTGGACCGTTGGACTGCTGGATCCTGCAAGGTGCCGTAGGAGAACAGCAGGACTGGTTGCGCTGTTTCAATGGCCATTAGGTTTCCTTGAACGATGGTCGATTTGATGAGCAACTCTTCATGGAATGCCCGAATGGACGCTCCGGGTGGGCAATCCGGATTTCCGGAATCCATAAACCGCCAGTCGATCCAGGCGGTGATTCGCCGTGGGGGCGATCACCGATGTACTTGGTTGCGCCCATTACGCTTGGCCTGGTAAAGCGCGTCATCGGCGCGAGTCAGGAGGCTCTCCAGGTTGTCACCGGTTCTGGCGAGGGCGACACCAAAGGACGCGGTCACAGTGTCCAGCACCTTTTCGGAGCGACGAGCCTTGATCCGCAACGACTGAATTTTCAGACGCAGTTGCTCCGCGAAGGCATGGGCGCTGGTGATATCGGTACACTCCTGCAGGATCACGCAGAACTCTTCGCCGCCATAGCGTGCCGCCATGGTATGCGGTGGAAGCGAGTTTCGCAGCACCTGACCGACATGTTGGAGTACGCGGTCGCCTAAAGGATGACCGTACTGGTCATTGAATTGCTTGAAGTGATCGATATCCAGCATGACCAGAGCCACACCCTGGGGGGCGTTGCTCAGCGCTTGCTCCAGCAAGCGAGTGAAGGTGTTTCGATTGAGCACCTGAGTCAGACTGTCCAGCGTCGCGGCCAGCTGGACGCGCTCAAGCTTGTCTCGCAGGCTTTTAATCTCATTTTGAGCAGTGTGCAGTTGGGAGAGGAAACGCTGCTGCTGGTCCTGCATGAGCTGGGTGCTCTGTTGCAATTCGTTTAGTACGGCGGGCAACCGGTTAATGACCGGCTCCTCAAGCATACCCAGGCAGTGTTCCAGGCTGGCCTGAAAGTTGAGATTGCCCATCACGCTGCTCGAGATGTCGCGTTCAATGTCGTCAACCAGGTTGATCGCTTGTTGCTGCCCGGCGCGGGCGTCCTCCAACTCATCGCGAATGATGTAGTCGCGAAAAAGCCTGGCGGCAGATTCCGGGGGGAAACTGTCGAAGTCTTCGACCACCCTATCCAGGTGGCGATTCAGTTCAGGCTCCAGGCCTTTGCTGTAGGTGTACCAGAGGGCGTAGTGCACTGGGTTGGGTGGAATATTGTGACGCACCATCAGCGGTATGGCTTGCTTGAGCAGGGCCGCCGCCTCGCGGGTATCCTCTGGATATAGCGATAGGGCAGTCGCCCGCTTCTCTGATTGGCTCATAACGTCACTGTCGTTGTTGATTTTTGTCGAACATAAAGCAAGAGGAGCATAACCATACCTCTTGCAGACGGCCATCCTATTCTAAGCTGATCAGCGTATAGACCTGATGTAGACCTGGCTTGACTGCAGCAATTCGTTGATCAAGCAGCCCGGACTGTCCTGATTGAGCTTGAAGTGCAAAGGTTACAGGACATGCTTGAAGGCACCGTCATTACTCCAGTCGCCAAATCGAAACAGGCACGAGCGTAACGCCATGAAGTGTTCAATCGAGCGACATGGGCAGCCAGGATGGTCGTTTCTGTTGGCCTCTACCCAGGGTGATGCCAAGACTCCTGGCGAAACCGCTCCGCAATGGCATCCGCATACGGATAGAGCGAAAAGTAGGGCCTGGCTTCGTCGATCACCCGTTGGAATGACGGTCTGTGCGTCAACCTGTCGAAATAGGCGCTCAAGTGACTGAACCCGTCCGGGAACGGCTGGACGGTACTGGCATAGAAAAGCGCCGGGGCAGCGGCGCAATCGGCCATGCTGAAGTCCTGACTGGCAACCCAGGTCCTGGATGCCATCTGGCGGTCGAGCATGCCATATGCGGTCTCCAGCGTGGATCGTGCTTTTGTCAAATCACCGTTAGCACCGCGTAAGCGATCACCGACTATCTGTTGCAACGGCCCTTGGACATAGTTGTCGAAAAAGCGGTCCCATAGACGCACATCCAGCGCGGTGTCCCAATCGCCTGGAATCAAAGGGTGTTCACCGGCATAGAAGCGATCCAGGTACTCAATGATGACTGTGGACTCTGGCAGGTCGTGCTTGCGAGCGTGGTCACGGATGACCGGGAATTTGCAGATTGGCCATATGGCTTGAAGCTGTGCTCTGTCTGCATCGTCGGTGAGATCGATGATCCGCTTTTCGAATTCGACAGCGTTTTCGTAGAGCGCGATGAGTACTTTGTGGCAGTACGACGCCAGCGGATGATAGTAAAGAGTCAGCGACATCTTTCGGCTCCTGGGGGGACGTGTGGGACGCACTACTTGAAGACGGGAAAACCATTGCAGTTTGCGCTGTCGTTCGGGGGGAGGCCTGGCACGAGGCGAAATGGCATCTGGTCGACGATAACGCTTGTGCACGCAGGCGTTCCGAGTCCGTTGTACCCATCATCATAGTCGCTGGATTGACTGCCCGAAGAGGTCGTAGCGGAGGCGATAGCCGAATCAGGTTCGATCATTGGTCCCTGACAATGAGTATTAATAACGAATCAGTAGGCTGTTCGCGGTAATAACACGAATTATTGATGACAATTTTTCCACTGTAATGATTCTGTTGCCACTTGCAGTGGTGGAATGCATATATAAAAGTTGCCAATGGAAAATGCATTTTTTATGACATGAGCTAGCCTTTCCTCCAGGCATAAAGGATGAACGCCGGGGGGAGCATGGAAACGCGGAAGTATTCCTGGATCTGGCTGGTTCTTTTTCTTTGCGATGGTGTGGGGGTGACGGCTGTTTATAAGAGCCATCTAAGTGATACGCCACAAGATTCTCTTGCCTGGGGCGGGTACGTCGTACTGATTCTTGTGACAACAAGCCTGGCTGCAGCGCCGCTTATCCGCTTTCTGGAACATGGGTGGTTTGCCCGCTATGAGGAGTTCAGGAACCGGCTTAACAACGGCGCCCTTGTTTTTTATTTGAGGCAGTTTTGGCAGCCACGAACCGATAAAAACCGCATTTTGAAGACGTGGCCCATTCCCGAAGACGCGGACACCAAAAAAGCTGCCGAGCAAGCGGCAGATGTCTTGTTTACCACGATCTATGAGGAGAACTACGGCCGCAATGCATTCTTGATTCCTATGACGCTGATGCTTGTTTCAGTTTTCGTAGGTGCAACGCTGTATATCGCATGGGCTTTTGGCGGACTGAAATCTGGCTCGTTTGTGAGTGCCCCAATTGCCGCTGCCTCCCTGGGCGGCGCGTATCTGTTTGTCATCAGTGATCTTGTGGTCAGCGTGCGCAGGCGCACTTTGAACGTGGCGGATGTCTATTGGTATGCGCTGCGGATGGTTCTGGCGATCCCTATCGGTATGGCTTTCAGTGCGACCACAGATACAGCGCCCAGCCTGCAGGCTACTACTGCGTTTGTTGTGAGTACCCTTCCCATGGATGTGTTGTTCAAGGCACTGCGCCGGCTGGCTGCACGCAGTCTGAATAATGCAGAAAAGGGGCAAGAAAGTGATCAGTTGATTCAGCTTGAGGGGGTCACGGCCAACATTGCTGCGGTGTTATCAGCCGAGGGGGTCGATTCAATCGAACAGCTTATCGGGATAGATCCTGTTCTTCTTTCCATTCGAACCGGCTTTTCTTTCAAGTACGTCTTGCGATTGGGATCTCAAGCGATCGTCTGGAGGCATTTTGGCCAAAATGCACACAATCTGGTTCCCCTTGGACTTGCTGATGCGCCCACCATTGCATCGCTGATGAAAGTGTTTGTTCACCCCCCGCAAAACCCGAACTTGTCTCTGGAGTCAGCCAATAGTGTGCTGGCTGACGCGGCCGCCTGCATGCACGACCAGGACCATCCGGCCCTGAGTGTAGAAACGCTGAAGTTCAGCTTTTTCGAAATCACGAAAGAGAGCTACACCCTTTTCTTGTTGGCGACCCAAAAACAGGACTATCACCCACCGGATTAACTGGCCACTAGCGTATTAATCCATTGCCTTTGTATTGGAGACGGCTTTGCTAACGAGAAAATAATTTCCGACCTCGATGCAGGGGTGCCAATACCCTGCTTACTCAACGCATGCGCATGGCTTACGCCGATATTCGGTCATCCTGGAGCCAAGGGCACGCAACGTTTCATTAAGGAGACGGTCATGGCTGTAAACCATGTTTTTGTACTGATGCTGGAAAACCGGTCATTTGATCATCTACTCGGGTATTCCGATATTTCCGGTATTTCGTCACCGCCGCCGGATGCCACTGAAGCGAAAGACAGCATGGGTGGGAGAGTGGCTGTATCAGATGATGCCGTGGATCAAATGGGTGATATTGACCATGAGTACCCGGCAGTTCGAGTACAGCTTCATGGGAAGGGGCAAAGCGACACAGACCCCGTCACAATGGATGGCTTCTATCAAGCCAATGGCGCCGAGTCTTTACGTTGTTTTGCAGCAGGCGCACCCCAGGTTCAGGTATTACGCCACTTGGCCAAGGAATACTGTGTTTTCAATAATTGGTTCTCTTCTGTCCCCGGGCCTACCTGGCCCAATCGGTTTTTTGTGCATGCCGCGACATCAGGGGGGTTAGACAACAGTCCGAGCAATCTGGAATCGATGGGGGCGGTGACGCTTGAAAGTCTCGGCTTCGATTTTTTGTACGGTACGATTTACGACTGGCTGGACAAGGCCGGTCTAGAGTGGCGTGTATACCATGATGACCTGCTTCCCCAGATACTTTCTATCAAGGGCATGCCGGATTACTTCGTTGATCCGGGTGACAAGCATTTTCGCTGGCTACATGAGATGGCAAAGGATCTCAATGGCAGTTACACCCCTAGCTATACATTCATTGAGCCGTCGTACGATGTCGTGAATGGGTATAAAAAAGGCAACTCCCAGCATGCAGCAGGCACTGTATCGTCTGGTGATGCGCTTATTAATTGGGTCTACCAACAGATCCGTGGGTCCAGTATCTGGGAATCGAGCGCGCTGTTGATCCTGTATGACGAACATGGAGGATTCTATGATCATGTCGTCCCTCCAAAATGTACGCCGCCTGGTGACGACCAGCGTAATAGGAGTAAGGCAGCGCAGCCGCAAAAAAGCGCGTTCGATCAACTAGGCGTGCGAGTACCCGCCGTGCTTGTTTCGCCCTGGGTTCCCAAAGGTAAAGTCGTCACCACCGAAGAAGGCCAGCCCGCTTTCGATCACAGTTCTGTCATTCGAAGTCTCACTGATCTATTCCCCACTCTGCGCGGTGCCCTTCAACAGGCGGGCAAAACATCCTTGACCCGGCGCGACGGTGCAGCAGCCTCCGCTGCGCCCCTATTCTCGTTAGTGCAGCCTCGAACGGATGACGAGCCGGTGTACCAATCGCTTCGAACGCTCCCCGCCAGTGTTTCCAGCGCGAACGCTCTTTTGGATGGCGCGGCGAGCATTAATCTGGATAGTTTGCCGGTCAGTGGGTTCAAGACCGGGTTCACCCATTTGGCTTGCGCCGTTGAACTTGCACGGCAACAGCTTTCGGCCCAGCCCACGTTACATACCTCTCTTGGCACAAATGATTTATCGACGGAAGGTGGTGCACAAAGTTTTATACGGCAGCTGGCTACGCTGAATCCGAAATTGAAAGGGGCTTGATGAGACGCGCAGTGGGTAGCACTGTGGTAAAAAAAAACGGTATTTCCGTGTCTCTCGTTCTGGCTTCCACTTCCTGGGCGGCTGGTTTCGTCGAAGACAGCAAAGCGAGTCTGACGATGCGCAACTACTACTTCGACCGCAACTACAAAGGCATCTCCGCCCAATCGGCTGCCCGTGAATGGGCTCAAGGCTTCATTCTCAGTTACACATCCGGCTTTACTGATAGGGTGGTCGGTTTTGGCCTCAATGCCCAAGGCTTGCTGGGCATCAAACTTGATTCATCGCCGGACCGTGTTGGCACTGGTTTATTGCCGTACAACCCGAGAATCCTGGCACCGGATCCGAGTGCGCCGAGCGCATGACTTCAATAAGGAATACTCCCGTGCCTGGTCTGTGAAACGTGCCCATTAACCGCCGCCTTTGGTTAATCCTGCTGGTTTCTTTGTTGATGCTTCTGGCACTTGCCACCGTCATGCTGCAGCGAAGTTATCGCAATCTCTACAGCGCCAAGGTTCAGCAGACCCGCAATGCCGTGGAAAACACGCTGGGGGTTTTTGCCTACTTCCAGGGGTTGGAGCAGGCTGGCAAGCTGACCTGCGAACAAGCCCAGGAACAGGCCAGGGAAATGGTTCGCGGTCTGTACTATGCCGGCCAGGAATACTTTTTTATCCAGGATCTACGTCCGGTGATGCTGATGCATCCGGCCAATCCCCAGATGGAGGGGAAGGACGTCGGCGGACTGAAGGACAGCAACGGTCTGCTGTTTTCCGCTCAAATGATACGCATTGCTAAAGAGCAGGGGGCTGGCATGCTTGCCTACACGTGGCCCAAGCCAGGGGGCAGCGAGCCGGTGGACAAGGTTTCCTACGTTGCACTGTTCAAACCCTGGGGCTGGGTGCTTGGCACGGGCGTCTACATCGACGACATAAAGGCGCAGTTTCGCGTTTGAAAGGAAGCCCGTCGCAGCCTCTGCCAGGCTGCTTCGGCCCTAAAGCAATCCCGCAGGCGAGGATAACCGAGGACGAACTGTGCGTTGACTCGACCCACTTCGGCGGCGCGGGTATCTGCCTTGAGCAGGCTTGGACAGGAGTCGATGTAGTCCTCACCCCGAAGCTCTCCCTGAATACCGGCGTAGACGCATAGAAAAGCGGCGCCCGTCTCGGCGATCTGGCCTGACAGTCAAGCCTCGCTGCGATCAGTCGGACATCGTTTTCTGTGTCTTACTGTGGCGAGCCACCAGGACTTTGCCATCCCAATCCACATCTGCCGTTCCTGGGGTTCGAGGTAGGAGCCGCCCATCGTCAAAAGCGGCAGCTAGTGTGCTCCGTGGCGCATTCACATCAGGCTGTGTCGACGTCAACGTGACAAGGGATAGGGGATGATAAAACCTCTCTTCGACAACCGAGCCCATCCACAGCGGTGAAGTACGCCCGTTCGTGAGCTCGAAATCGACGACCCACACCCGAAGCACGAGGCGCGAACGGGTCAGTGCTCCATCACTACTCGGTCGAACGAGGGTCAGGCTGGGAAGGCGGCCACTGGCGAAAAGTGGAATAACCGGAAGAGCTGCCGGGGCGGTCTGGACGGAAAGCCAATTCAGGGCATTCAACGGTGTCCAGTCCGCCGAAGCGCGCCATCCGTTGCGCTGCAGGACATCTTGCAAGTCCTTCAGATCACCGGCCCACTGGAACGTCAGTGGCTCATTCGTCTCGCCAGTCAGATCAATACGCCGTGCCGGCAGTTGCTGCCAACCCGACGCCCACCAATCGGTGGCGGCCATGGTTGGGGTTTGCACCATGACCGCATAGCGCTTGCTGTCGGTCGTATGGCTACGATAGATATTGAAGCTTCCAGCGAGGATCAGTACCGAACATCCGGCGGCGAGTAAACCCTTTGGTTCTATGTGTCCGACTTGGCGCCGCAGGTAGGACAGTCCGAGCAGTGCCAGCCACGCCGACCCGAATGCCAGCCCCCCGAGTACGTCGGAAAACCAATGCGCACCGAGGTAGAGGCGCGAGAAGGCAATCAGAAATATCAGGGTTGCTGCACCGAGAGCGACCGCAAGGCGCCATGCCGGGCGGATATCACGCGCGATGAGAAAAGCGAGGAAACCGTAGAGCACGACATTGACCGTGCTATGCCCGCTAGGGAAGGAAAATGCACTCCACCCGGAGTAGAGAATTTCACCGGGGCGAGCCCGATGCAACGCCACTTTGATGACTGTATTGAGCGCTGAAGCGCCGGCAATCGCCATCAGCCAATAGGTAGCTGTACGCCAGGCGCGTTTCCACATGAGCCACAGCAAAACAGTAATCGTGACCGCCACCACGACCGTGGTATCGCCGAGTTCTGTGATGGCGATCATCACCTTATCGCCTGGCGCTGTACGAAGATCCTGAAGAGCGTGGTATATCGCGCTGTCTACGAGCAGTAATGGGTCACCGTTGACGACGTCTTCAAGGACACCGAAGAACAGCCAGGCGGCACCGACAAGAAGGACAGTTGGCAGTAAGAGTGTCCGCGCTTCGGGTCGTGAAGGATCAAGCACACGGGTGAGACTGCGGCTCAACCAGGTGTCGTGGGTGCCAGCCCAGCCGCGCAGCCGCTGCATTGCGACGATGAGGTAGGGGATGCCGCGACGCAATGTCCAGCGCATGATATGCAAGAGTACCCAACCCGCCGTGACTAGAACAACCAGCAGGATCGCAAGCGGCTTTGCAGCCGCACCGAGAATGCTGAATGTCGCGCCGACGAGCACACCGGGCAGGATATGCGAAGGTGCCCAGACGAGCGCCGATGCGACGTTGACAGCATAGAATCGACTGACCGCCATTCCCAGCGTGCCGGCGAGGAGCGGAACGAAAGCGCGGACGCCCGGTGTGAAGCGCGCGAGAAAGACACTCTTGTCGCCGTGACGGGTGAAAAAGGCTTCGCTGCGCTGAATCAGTTCGGGGTGTCGATTCAGTGGCCAGAAGCCAAGAATTTCGCGGTGGTATCGGTGCCCGAGCCAGAACGAAAGACCATCACTGGCGATGGCGCCTAATGTGGCGGCGACCAGCAACGGCCAGAGCAGTAATACGCCGCTCGGCACCAGGGTGCTCAGCGCGACGATCACGGCTGTGCCAGGAATGACGACACCAATGATCGGGATTGACTCGGAAAGTGCCAGGAGAAATACCGCCAGATAGGCAACATGCGGATGCGCCGTCAGGAACTCGATGATCGATGAGACCAGGGACGTCATCATTCGTAGGCTGCCTTTAGAGTACCGGAGCGATCAAAGTGCGTATCTTCCCGAGAGGTCGCACAACTGTTATGAGGCAGGTGCCACGGCAGAGGTGAACTCCTCGGCACGCTTTTCAAAGCGTCCAAAATGCAACGCCAGGGTCGGCAGCACTAATAGATTGAGCGCGGTCGAGGTCACTAACCCACCCAAGATAACTATAGCCATAGGCCCTTCGATTTCATTGCCAGCAGCGCCACTGGAAAGCGCCAAAGGCAGCAGCCCTAACGCGGTCACCACGGCGGTCATCAGGATCGGTACCAGTCGCTCGGCGGCACCCCTTCGAGCCGCTTCCGGGCCCCATGTCATGCCTTCTTCATCCACCAGGTTCGAGTAATGCGAGATGAGCATGATGGAGTTGCGCAGAGTGATACCAAACAGGGTGACAAACCCGACAAGCGATCCCAGTGACAAGTTTCCACCGCACACCAATACGGTCAACACACCGCCCACCAGGGCGAAGGGCAGGTTTACGAGGACTAAGACCAACGCCCGCATGCTTTTGAGCGCAAGGAACAAAAGCAGCATGATCCCAATGATGGCAGCTGCTGTGTAAACCAGTAAGTCCTGTTGCGATTGCGCACGTGCTTGTTCCTCTCCGGCAAACAAGACGAAGGTGCCCTTGGGGAGAGTGATCTCTTTGTTGATTCGCTGTTGAGCCTCTTGAACGAAGTCACTCACCGCTCGGCCACGTACTGCAGTCGAGACGGTTTGCAGACGTTGGCCACCGCTGTGCATGATTTGGTAACGGCTGGTAGTTTGAGTGATCACGGCCAGTTGATCGAGAGGCACCGTTGTTCCTGTTCTGTTACGTAGCAGCAGTGAACCGACAGTCGCAATGCTGTGGTGGGCCGTGGGAGTCAACGAGACGGTGACGTCATAAGTCTGGTTGCCCTGATAGATTTGGCTGGCGGTCACTCCGTCGTAGGCAACCTGGATCGCCTCCATCACATCGACCGGCTCAAACCCCCAATGGGTCAATTGTTCAGGCCGCAGCCTGATGGTCAATTGCGGTACATGCTGGGCGGACTCGACTCTCAGACCGATGGTGCCTGGGATTCGACCGATCACCTGGGCGATTTCCTGGGCTTTGCTGTCCAGCACATCCAGGTCAGGGCCAAAGACATTGATAACGACCGGAGCGGTGACGCCGGAGATGCTTTCGTCGACCCGTTCAGTCAGGAAGGTGTTCACCGACGTCGTCAGCCCTGGGAAGCTGGCCAGTACTTGCTGAATACGCGCCACGACCTGGGTTTCCTCTGCGGCGGACAAGCTATTCAAATCCACTTCGAACTCACTGACGTGCACGCCAGTCGGGTCGACCACCTCACTGGCTCGCCCTGCGCGTTGCGCCACCAGTCGCACGCCGGAGACTGTACTCAGCTCCTGCGCTACACGGTCGCCCACGCGCATGGATTCGGTCAAAGAGGAGCCTGGGGCCAACGCCATATGGATCAGGTAATGCCCCTCCTTCAATTCCGGTATGAAGTTGCCGCCAAAAAACGCCAGTGCGCTGGCCGCCACGGTGCAGAGAATGACGATCATCCAGACGATTGAGCGAGAGTGCGACTCGATGCTCGCGAGTATTTTCAGATAACGAGCCTTCAGTCGCTGTACCAACTTTGGCTCTTGCGATTGAAGTGGCTTGGTGGTCAACAACATAAACGCCAGCGCTGGCGTGACCGTCAGGGCCACCACCAGGGAGGCCAAAATCGCCAGGATGTAGGCGAGCCCCAAGGGCGCGAACAGTTTCCCGGCGATCCCTGACAGTGCCAGTACGGGCAGGAAAATCAACGCAACAACCAGGGTGGCATACACCACTGCACTACGGACTTCGAATGAGGCGCGCAATACCACCAAGGCCGGTGATACGGGATGCTCCAGCGCTTGGTTTTGGCGCAGCCGACGGAAGATGTTCTCCACGTCTACCACGGCATCGTCTACGACCTCTCCCAAGGCAATGGCCAGACCGCCCAAGGTCATGGTGTTGAGACTCACACCGAAGTGATGGAGCACGATCACCGCCGTCAACAAGGACAGCGGAATCGCCGTAGCCGAGATGATTGCAGTGCGGATATTGAGCAAGAACAGAAACAGCACCAGGACAACCAGCACGCCGCCCAACAGCAGTGCCGTTTGCAGGTGACCAATCGCGGTTTCAATAAATTTGGCTGGGCGGAAGATATCTGGATGCAAGCTCACCTGTTCCGCTTCGAGCGCAGGTTTCAAGCTGTCCAGGGCGTGTTCCACACTACTGGAAACGCTCATCATGTCGGCGCCGTATTGGCTTTCCACCATCAGCGACACCGCTGGCTTACCCTCGATTGCCGCCGCGCCCACTGCGGGAGCCGGCCCGAAGGTTACTGTGGCGACATCGCCCAGGCGTATGGCGATACCACTCTGGTAGTTGAGCACCGTTTGCGCCAACTGCGCGGGTGTAACGGTCTGGCCCTCGGTATTCAAGACGATGCGCTGGTTAGCGGTTTCCAGAAAGCCCGCGCCTCTAACCCCCGTTGCGCGCTGGGCCGCGCTCAACACGTCTTGAAGAGAGAAGCCGTATTGCACCAGCTTTTTGGGATCCGCCTGAATCTGAAACTGTTTGAGATCGCCGCCGAATACGATCACGTCCGCCACGCCGGGCACGCGCAACAATTGCGGCTTGATCGTCCACTCCGCCAATGTGCGCAGTTCCATCAGCGAGCGGGTGTCAGAGGTGATACCCGCGACCAGGGTGACACTGGTCGATGACGTCAGTGGCAATAGCGCGGGTGTTTTGACCCCGTGCGGGAGAATACCGGTAAGTGTACTGAGCCGCTCCGCAGCCAGTTGTCTGGCTCGGTATATGTCAGCCCCATCCTTGAAGGTCAGCGTCACCATCGACAGCCCCGGTAACGATTTGGATCGCATGCTCGCCAGCCCGAGGGTGCCGCCCATGGCATTTTCGACCGGCTGGGTGACCAGCATTTCAACCTGTTCGGACGATAACCCCGGGGCTTCGGTTTGAATCACCGCCAGCGGTGGCGCGAACTCGGGGAAGACATCCTGCCGGGCCTGAGTCAGGGTGTAGAGGCCATAGCCTGCCAGCAGACAAGCGAGGGCGATAACCACACCTCGGAAGCGCACAGCGAAGCGGATAATTGAATTCAACATGAGGTATTCGCTGCCGTCAGATTAGTCGTCACATTCGGGGTCTTTGCACGCCGATGCGGTGATGGGTGGACGCTGCTCTTCGGATAACAGCAGTTGCGCGCCATGCACCACGACACGATCACCAGACTCAAACCCTGTGCTGACCAGGTATCCATTGTTGTAGGGGATTTGGTCTGCGACAGGCCGGCGGGTAAACCGGTCTTTGGCAATCTGCACATACGCCCACGGTTGCCCACCAAACCAGAGGATGGCGGCCTCAGGTATGACGAGGCTGGTGCCGGTGGGTGTGGGTAACGGTAAATAGGCAACGACTTTGCTACCGACTGGCAGGGTCGCCGCCGCTCGGTAAAGGTATGCACGGCCTTCAGTCGAAGGGTCGACTTGAGGCGAGACTGAAATCAGGTGCGCCGGTTCCCGATGATGTTCACTGGACTCGACTGCAATTAGTTCAGGAGCGGCCAGATCAACGCCGAGGGGGAGAACAATGCGCAGAAGCATGTCCTCGCGGTTCAACAGTCGGTGTAGTAGTGGGGCGTCCTGTGCTCCGAGCATGCCGGCCAAGGGCGCACCAAACTGTTGGAGCGCACTATTGCGTACCGACTGCATGTTCGCACTCGCTGCCTGTAGCTTGGTTTTGTCTGTATTCCATGTGACTTGCGAGGCTTGCAGCACCTTCAAGGCCACACTCTGGTTGGCCTTGAACAGAGCGGCGTTGCGCTCATATTCCTGGCCAGAAGCCGAAGCGGCAGACTGTGCCGCCGCTGAGTCTGCTTGAGCCATGGTGTAACGAGTGCTCAGATCATTAAGCCCTTGCACATCAAGCACACTGCCGTAAGCCAGATGTTCCACTTGATGCCTGGACGCAGTGATCGGCTCACTCTGGATGCCACTGATTGTCTGGGTCGTTTCATCCAGCGTGACGATGGTTAAACCGCCTTCGGTAGTGACCCTTGTCGGAGGGGGCGCGACCGGCGTTGCAAGCGCGACTGGCATGGCTTGATAAGTGAAAAAACCTAAAGCGCCTAATCCGACGACGACTACCACCGCCAGGGTGATTCGTGAGGTTTTGCTACGAAAGGGTGTGTTCATTTTCGAATGACCGCCTCGGTTGACTGGACGAGCAATGGAATCCCATCGAGTGGTTGCTGGATGGCGTTTTCAAGTTGACTGATGGCTTGCTGGACTTGAACCACTGCATCGACGTGGGTCATTGCATCGACATTCACGGCACGGCGTGACCGCGACAGTGCCAGTCGGTCTATCGCGCCTAAATCAAAGGAGCGTTGGTCAGCTTGAAAGGCGGCTGATCGGGTCGTCCCCTTGGTGTCGATGAGCACCAGGTTTTGCTTGGCCAGGTTATAGTGCTGCAGAGCGCTGTCGGTCTGATTGATCGCTTGGTCTTGAAGGGCTTCAACGTGGATGGCGGCTTCCTTGCGGTGCGCTTCGGCCTCCGCGATAGGCCCCTCATTGCGGTTGAACAGGGGGAGGGTGATGCCTGCCGGTGTAACGCTGTACTTGTTCACCCCTTGGTCGAACGAGTATCCCAGCCCGAGTGACAGGTTCGGATATTGCCGTGCAACTTCCAGTTGGAGAGCGGCCTGGCTCGCTTCATACTCGGCCAGGGCACCCAGGATGTCAGTGCGGTTGAGAACGGTTTGGCGGCGGGCGGTGCTATCAGGGATCTGCGGAGTCAGGCTCTCGAATTCACTCAGGTCTGGCTTGATGGGGTCAAGAGCCCTGAGAGGTATCCCCATGGTCTGGGCGATCAGTGCTTTGGCGTCCAGCATCCGCTTTTCGCTATTCGCCAAGTCGCTACTATCACGCTCCAGAATGATCTGCTCCTGGCTCAACTCGAACGTCGAGGCCGACCCCAACGAAAGCTGCTTCTCCAGCATGGTGACTATGTTCTGCTGGATGCCGACCTGACGCTCGATAATCGCGTGGTGCTGGTTGGCGGCGTAAAGGTCGAGTAGCGCGCTGCGCAGACGACTCCTGATCTGCCAAGCGGTTTGACCGATATTCAGACGGGTAGCGTCTGAGAGCTGTTGCGCTTGCGCCACGCGATACCCACGTTTACCGGCCGTCTCAATCGGGATGTCGAGGGCCAGTCCGTACGTCCACGGTTTTATCGATTGATCGGCGTACTGCAGTGGCAACGACAAGGACGGATTGGGTCGTTGATTCGCCGTTTCTGTTGCCGCCTCACCGCTAGCAAACCTGGCGCGCACCGCGTCCAGCTCAGGGCTGTAGTAGTAGGCTGCCAGCGTTAATTTGTTCAGATCCCAGGCGCTAGTGGTTTTGGGGAGGCGCGCTGTTATGAAGCGCTGAAGCTCTGGGTTAGTCAGAGAGCGCTCTTCATAGGCAGCCATCATTTTCAGGGGCGCCAGGGGTTGCGGGTGATAACTCGCACAGCCGGTGAGCAGCACTGCCACTGTGATAAAACACTGTTTATGCATTCGTATCTTCTTTGAGGCCAAAGTGGTGGAGCGCGCAGAACTTCGCAAATCAAGCATTGCCTCTCCCCCTACTGGTGAGTGTTGCGTCGAGCGGTTGGTGGAAAAACTCGTTGATATAGGCGCTCAAGAATGTCGAGCAGACGCTCGTCGAGATGCCTCCAACTCAGTAACTGCGGTACCAACCACGCGCTTATCAACGAGATCAGCAGCGACCCTGCAATATCGAATGGAAAATGCACGCCTAAATAGATGCGTGCCCAGCCGACTAATGTGCTCAGCAGTAGAACCAGTACGCCAAGTTTGCGCAGCGATGCCAACATCAGAGCAACGGCCAGCGTGAACATCACAGTGGCGTGATCGCTGGGGAAAGAGGACTCCGGAGCGTGCTCCAGGAAGTTTTGTCCCAGCCCCAGCATGAAGGGACGCGGATGGAACCAAAGGCTACTGATCAGCAGATTGCACCCCAGCGCGAACACGATGCTCAGCGTGGCGGTGACTGCAGCAGCTCGGTAGTGACGTGTGCCTTGCAGCCACAATCCGATCAGCAATAGCGGTACAACGGTGATGAGCCACTGCGCGAGAAAAGTCGCCAATAGCCGCATTTCCACCGAGGAGTGCACGCTGGCGTTGATAGCCAAAAACAGAGTGCGATTGAGCTCTTCCATGGGGAGACCCGTTCAGGAGACCAGGAAGCACCACGTTGTGATCACGGTGCGAGTGATAGGCACCATAGTGGTTGCTTCCTTAAGTCCACCTTAAGGCTGACGCTGGCAGTCTTATCGTCCTTGTAGGCCCGAGAGGTCGTGGGTTAAGAATGCTGAGAGGCCGAGTGAGGTCAGAATCATCTATGGCCTTGGCACCATATGCGCGCAGGCAAGACTTCGGCACACTGCGTGTTACTCCAGCGAAGCGCTGACTGATGTGAGGAGAGGGATCAGGCGATGCGAATATTACTTGCAGAAGATGATCCGATGATCGGCAGCGGCTTGCAAAAAGGCTTGCGCCAGGAAGGGTACACGGTGGATTGGGTCACGGACGGCAAGGCTGCCGTACTCGCTTTGGATACCACCCCGTATGCATTGCTGCTACTCGACCTGGGACTTCCGCGTCAGGATGGCATGGAGGTACTCAAGGTTCTGCGTCAACACGATGAGAGCTTACCGGTAATCATAATCACCGCCCGCGACTCGCTACCCGATCGGGTGGCTGGTCTTGATCACGGTGCTGACGATTATTTGGTTAAACCGTTTGCCATCGAGGAACTGGTTGCACGGATCCGAGCCGTCAGCCGCCGTCAATCAGGGCGTGTGCAGACGGAGCTTCGGGGTGGCCCGTTGCGACTTGATCCGGTACGACACCTGCTGTGGTTGCGCAATGAACCTGTCAGCCTATCGGCCAAAGAATATGCGTTACTGCACGAGCTGATGAAGGAGCCGGATGCGGTGATCTCCCGCGAGCAGCTAGAGGATCGCCTGTATGGTTGGGGTGACGAGGTGGGTAGCAATGCGGTGGAAGTTCATATTCATAATCTCCGCAAAAAGCTCGGGGCGGAGGTGATCCGAACTGTCAGAGGGGTTGGTTATCACATTGGAGAGGATGCATGAGTTCGCTTCGCCGACGTCTATTGTTATGGCTGCTGCCAGCCACTTTTCTGGCTGGGCTGCTGGCAAGTATCGGCACCTATTGGGGGGCTGTCCTTGAACTGGACGATCTGCTCAACGACCAACTGCGTTACCTCGCCGAACACATCAATGTGGATCCTGGTGAGCGGGTTGTACTGACGGATACAGGCAAAAAGCCCAGTCCACTCAGTGATGATAATGCTGACGAAGTGCTGCTTCAGGTTTGGAGCGCAGGAGTCTTGAACTTTACGACCAACTCCGCGCTCATGCTGCCGCCACCGCAGCAAACTGGACTGAGTGATGTTTCGGTCGGGGATCAAACCTGGCACACGTTCGTCAGCCAGCGTGGCGATAAGGTTTTCCGGGTGGCTCAAGCGCAAAATAAACGCTGGGAAGAACTCGCCGGTTTAGCCGTGCACCTGCTGTGGCCTGTGGTATCACTGATTCCCTTGTTAGCCCTGTTCTTGTGGTTTGGTATCAGCTACGGGCTAAAACCACTGCGAGCAGTGGCGACAGAACTGTCGGAGCGCAACGCGAATAGCCTGCAGCCTATCGCTTCGAAAGAATTGCCTGGCGAAGTCAAACCTCTGGTCGATGCCCTCAACGATTTGCTGGAACGCCTGGCGAATGCCTTCACCATGCAAAAGCACTTCATCGCTGATGCGGCGCACGAATTACGTACCCCTGTAGCAGCGCTCAGCATCCAGGTGGAGCTGGCACAGCGGGCCACTCTCGATGAAGAGCGTCAGATATCGCTGTCAGAGGTAAAGGCCGGCGTCACACGTCTTACTCATCTGACACAACAGTTGTTGACCTTGGCTCGTTTGGAACCTGATGCGCAATCGCCAGTCATGCAGAGCGTCGATTTATCCGCTCTATGCAAGTCGGTGATCACTGATCAGGTTCGTAGGGCCGAAGCCTTAGAAATTGATCTCGGGCTGGCCGAGCATGCGGCATCGAGTATTTTGGGGGATCCCGAAACGCTACGTATCTTGCTCAATAACCTGGTGGACAACGCGATTCGTTACGCGGGTGCCCATGCAAAGATTGACGTGGCAGTGCGCGATACCGACCAAGGGGTCGTGCTTGAGGTCTGCGACAACGGCCCAGGAATAAATGCGGCGGAGCGGGAACGGGTGCTTGAGCGATTCTATCGAGGCAACAATCAAACCGGCTCTGGCAGCGGACTGGGGCTTTCAATTGTTAAAACGATTGCAGAGCAGCACGGAGCCCAAGTAGTACTTGATGCTGCACCAAATGATTTGGGACTGCGGGTACAGATCATTTTTCTGTCTGAATCGGGAAAATATGCGGAGTAGAAAAGCACTATCTAAAAGGCTCAATGCGATGAAATAAAGAGCATTGGAGCTTTCAATTGATCCAACCTGATTGATGGCTGTCCATCCATTCTGCCAACGAATCCCAAGTCGGCTGATGAGGCTGTGACCGATCGCTTCGACCCAAAATCGTGGTTCGGCCAGGGTAGAAGTAGGCAGTCCGCCCGACAAGTGACTTGGTTGGGCGGGTATGGGGCTGCACGCGCACGAGCCTGGCGTCCCGCTTCGCCAGGGCTGACTGGTAAACACCGATGCCGCAGCCGGCGCGGATCATGGCCAGTTGGGCCAGGTCTCTGTCGCTGCGCAGCGAGAAGGCTTCGCGTGTCCATCCGGGCAGCCGCTTGCTGGCGGCGCGCAGGAATGGTGTTTCCGCGTCGAACCCGATCAGCGCATGTCGAGCGAGGTCCGCCGGCATCATTGGCGTGCCGTGCTGCTGCAAGTAGTCTGCGTGCGCGCGAGCCCGAGAGTGAGCCCTACGTCAGCACGGCGAGAAAGGTGGTGTCGGCGGCGAAGTTGCACGCCAGTTACGCGACAGGGGCTGGCAGGTGCAGGCGCTGCAGCGTGGGCTCGCACACGCTGCCAAGCAGCGGGAGGGCATCGCGGTTTGCAACTGAAGTGGTTGATGGTGAATCGGAACCACGAGCAGTATGCAAATATTGCCCATGCTTACCGACGGCGGGCAAGACGAGTTTCTCAGCGCTACTACGCTGTCATTACAGCAAAGATGATGAATCACCCCCCTGAGGCCTCTGCATCGCCTGCGTCCAGGCGCAAAGCCGATCACTCGGGGATGACCTGACGGGTATCGCTGCGCTCAGCCCAACCTGGAGGTGCAATGAATGAGTAATGACTCTCGTGAGCACGGCGAACCGTTCAAACGTGTGTTTTTTGCGCTGCCCTGCGCGTATGCACAACGCCGGGCCATAGCCCAATGGCGGAGCGCTCTTGGGCTAAGTAGCGGACGCCCGGTTCCGGCGGAAAACTTTCATTTGACGCTGATGTTTCTGGGATCTGTAGCCATGACGCAGATTCCGGGCATCTGCGCTGCCGCCGCCAGTATTCGCCTGCCAGGCGAGCATTTGACGGTACCTCTTGACCACCTCGATGTATGGCGCCGCGCCGGCATTTTGTTACTCGCTCCAGCGCAGGAACCACTGGTGTTGCGCCAGCTGGTCTATGCCTTGCAACAGGCGCTGCTGCCTCTCGGGTTTGTGGACGCCCCCCGGGAATTTCGCCCGCACTTGACCTTGATGCGGGACTATCGAGCACCTGTCCCTGAATCGAATGCACCACCAGACTTTCACCTGAGTGCCAGACACTTCACCCTGTTCGAGTCGCATAAAGGCCGCTATCGGTCGCTGGCCGAATGGCCCCTGGTTCCGTAGATGCATCTGACCGTCCCTCGGTATGGCCGGTTACGAATGGCAGGAGTCCATATACAGTCATTCGAAAGCGTCTACGAAACAAGGGCCCTATCAGCCCTGGCATGCGCTGACCTCAGTCGTGATGCACGTCGGCGCGTTTGAGCAGTTGCTTGCACCGCTCGGACAAGTGAAACACACGCAGGTGCTTGCCGGCCTTGACGTAGCGCTCACGCAGCGTCTTCAGCGCGGCGATGGCCGAGTAGTCGACAACGCTCAGGTGGCGACAGTCGAGGGTCACCTGGGGCGGGTCGTTGGCGGGGTCGAACTGGTTGAGGAAGGGCGTGGTCGAGGCGAAGAACAGCGTGCCATGCAGGCGGTAGAGCTTGCTGCCGTCGGCTTCCAGATGACTGTCGGCGTAGAGCTCGCGGGCCTGCTGCCAGGCGAAGTTGAGCGCGGCAATGATGATCCCGCAAAGCACCGCGGTGGCCAGGTCGGTGAACACCGTGATGGCTGTCACCGCGAAGATCACCAGCACGTCGTTCAGCGGCACCTTGTTGAGCACCCGCAGCGAGGCCCAGGCGAAGGTCTGCTGCGACACCACGAACATCACCCCGACCAGTGCGGCAAGCGGGATGTGCTCGATCAGCGGCGAAAGGAACAGCACGAACAACAGGATCATCACCCCGGCGACCACGCCCGAGAGCCGGCCGCGGCCGCTGGAGCTGAGGTTGATTACGGTTTGACCGATCATGGCACATCCGCCCATGCCGCCGAAGAGACCGGAGACAATGTTAGCCGCCCCCAGTGCCACGCACTCGCGATCCGGGTAGCCACGGCTCTCGGTGATCTCATCGGTAAGGTTCAGCGTCAGGAGGGTTTCCAGAAGGCCGACCAGGGCCATCAATACGGCGTAGGGGGCCACGATGCGCAGGGTTTCCAGGTTCCAGGGCACCTCTGGAAAGGCTAATTCAGGCAAGCCGCCGGCAATGTGCGCCATGTCGCCAAGGGTGCGGGTCGGCAGGCCGAGCAGGTATGTCGCCAGACCGACGCCAAGGATCGCAACCAGCGCCGGCGGCACGGCGCGGGTCAGGCGCGGCAGCAGGTAGACGATGGCCATTGTCAGCGCCACCAGCCCGATCATCATGTACAGCGGTGTACCGCTCAGCCAGGCCTCGCCGCTCTTGAAGTGCTCCAGCTGGGCCAGGGCGATGATGATCGCCAGGCCGTTGACGAAGCCGAGCATTACCGGGTACGGCACCATGCGCACCAGCTTGCCCAGCCGTAGCAGGCCGAAAGCGATCATGATCAGTCCACCCATCAGCACGGTGGTGAGCAAGTACTGCACGCCGTGCTGCACCACCAGCGCGACGATCACAACGGCCATCGATCCGGCGGCGCCGGACACCATGCCCGGCCGGCCCCCGAAAAGGGCGGTCAAGGTGCAAATGATGAAGGCGCCGTATAGCCCCATCAGCGGATTGAGGTGGGCAACCAGGGCGAAGGCGATGCACTCGGGCATTAGGGCGAAAGAGGTGGTGAGTCCGGCCAGGGCGTCGGCGCGCAGACGTTTTGCTTTCATGGTTTACCTAAAATACAGGCCGGCGAAACCGGCCGCAGGGAGTGGCGGAAAAGAGGGCTGCGGATGTTACGGAATTGCAGGCAGCCCGGCCACTTTTTAGGTAGTTGCAACCCTTGCTTGATCTTCTGCTGGTTGATGTTTTTTTGCTTTCGAGCGTCAGCTTCACGCCCTGAGGAAGTCAGTCAACCGTATTCGAGGTTCTTTAGCTGCGGTCAGCGCCGATCCAGCCACACAGTCTGGGCATTACAGAATTCGCGTACGCCGAAATGCGATAGCTCCCGGCCAAATCCGCTTTTCTTCACGCCGCCGAAGGTGACGCGTGGGTCGGTGGCGCAATAGCCGTTGATGAACACGCCACCGGTTTCAAGCTCGCTGGCCATCTGCTGGGCAAGCTCGACATTGCCGGTGTAGATGGTGGCGGCGAGTCCGAACTCACTGTCATTGGCCAGCGCCAACGCATGTGCGGCATCGCGCGCCGTGATGATCGAAGCCACTGGGCCAAACAGTTCCTGTTTGAACGAGGTCATCTGGTCGGTGACATCAGCGAAGACAGTGGGCTCATAAAAGTTGCCGGGGCCTTCAGCCTTCTTCCCACCCATCAACAACGTCGCGCCTTCTTCCAGTGTGTCTCGCACCTGTTGATCCAGTTCATCACGCAGATCAAAGCGAGCCATGGGGCCGATGTAGGTGTCCGCAGCCAGCGGATCGCCAACGACCAGCTGGCGGGTGGCGTCGACGAACTTGCGGGTGAACGCCTCGACAACACCTTGCTCGACAATCAGTCGTTTGGCCGCTGCGCAGACTTGCCCGGTATTCTGGTAACGGCCAATGACTGCGGCTTTGACCGCTTCGTCGAGGTCGGCATCGTTGAGCACAATGAAGGGATCCGAACCGCCCAGCTCCAAAACACACTTCTTCAAGGCCGCACCGGCTTGCGCGCCGATGGCAGTGCCGGCTCGCACACTGCCGGTGAGAGTCACCGCAGCGATGCGTGGATCGGCAATCGCCTTGGAGACACCGTCTGGTGTGACATTGATGACTTCGAAGACACCTTCGGCAAAGCCGGCGCGCTTGAAGGCATCCAGCAGCAGATAGGCGCACCCCATCACGTTTGGCGCATGCTTGAGAACGTAGGTGTTGCCGGCGATCAACGCTGGAACGGCGCCACGAAGCACCTGCCAGATGGGAAAGTTCCACGGCATCACGGCGAGAATCGGGCCCAGCGGGCGATATTCAATGCGCGCCTTGCCACCTTCAACCATCGTCGGCTCGGCGGTCAGCATGGCGGGACCGTGTTCGGCGTACCACTGGCAGAGCTGCGCACACTTTTCAATTTCACCGCGCGCCTGGGTAGTGGGCTTGCCCATCTCCAGAGTAATCATGTTCGCCAGCTTTGCTGCGTCGTCACGCAATGCCTGAGCCAGGGCGATCAACAATTGCGAGCGTTCCTCTACGGGTTTGCTCCGCCAAGCCTTGAACCCGGCAGCGGCACGGGACAGTGCGGCCTGCAGCGCCGATTCGGATTCAAAAGGGTAGTGGCCGATCTGCTCGCCGTTGGCGGGGTTGATCGAAATGGCATGGGTGAGGCTGGAAACGTTGGTCATGGCACCGTCCTGCGAGGTGGGGATGGGCTCAGGTTACGGTGGCTTTTGTTTTCTGGAAACTGAATAATACTGAGCATATCGTTCACGACTGGAGAATGACTTGGATCTGGTTCAGCTGGAGATTTTCAAAGCTGTTGCCGAGCAGGGCAGCATCAGCGCAGCGGCTCAGCACATCCACCGGGTGCCTTCGAACCTGACGACACGGATCAAGCAACTGGAGCAGGATCTGGGGGTGGATCTGTTTATCCGCGAGAAGAGCCGCTTGCGCCTGTCGCCGGCCGGTTGGAGTTTTCTCGACTACGCCCGGCGCATCCTTGATCTGGTCCAGGAGGCCCGCGCGACGGTGGCCGGTGAAGAGCCGCAAGGATCGTTTCCCCTGGGGTCGCTGGAGAGCACGGCGGCGGTGCGCATTCCTGAGCTGTTGGCCGCCTATAACCAGCAATACGCCAAGGTCGAGCTGGACCTGTCCACCGGGCCTTCCGGGACCATGATCGAGGGCGTGCTCTCTGGCCGATTGGCCGCCGCGTTCGTCGACGGACCGGTTCTGCACCCGGCACTGGAGGGCGTGCCGGCGTTTGAGGAGGAGATGGTGGTCATCGCACCGCTCAACCATGCCCCGATCCATCGTGCGCGGGATGTCAACGGCGAGAACATTTACGCCTTCCGCGCCAATTGTTCGTACCGGCACCACTTCGAAAGCTGGTTCACCAAGGACGCATCGGTGCCCGGCAAGATTTTCGAAATGGAGTCCTATCACGGCATGCTGGCCTGCGTCAGCGCCGGTGCAGGCCTGGCATTGATGCCCCGCAGCATGCTCGAGAGCATGCCAGGGTGCGCCACGGTGAGCATCTGGCCGCTGTCGGAATCATTCCGCTATTTGCGGACCTGGCTGGTGTGGCGCCGCGGCACGGTGTCACAAAGTTTGAGCATGTTTGTGCGCTTGCTTGAAGAGCGCGGCGTGGTGCGGGAAGAGGCCTGAAAAGTCTGGGGGAGACAGGTACGCTAAAAAAAACGGGAGTCGCTTGCGACTCCCGCTAAATGCGCAGCTTCGAAGAACGGTTGTGCTAGTTCGCCCGCCCGAGAATGGATTGAGCGCGAGCAATGACCGGCGCATCCACCATTTGCCCATCCAGCACGAACACGCCTTCACCCGAGCTCGCGGCGTCCATGATGCGTTGCGCCCAGTGCAATTGCTCAGTACCGGGTTTTAACGCCTGATGGATGATTGCCACCTGGCTTGGATGGACACACAGCGCGCCACCAAATCCCATGTCGCGGGCAAATTGAACGGTACTGTGCAGGCCTGCGGTGTCCTGAATAGAGGGGAACACCCCGTCCAGCGCCGGGGCGAGGCCAGCAACCCGAGTGGCGAGCAGCACGGCGTAGCGGGCGTGACTGAGGATCTCTTCGGCGGCAGGGCTGGCGGTGGTCAGATTCAGGTCCAGGCCCAGATCGAGGCTGCCGAACGACAAGCGCTCAACGCCTCGGGCTTCGGCAATCGCGCTGAGTGCCGCCAGGCCCTTGGCGCTCTCGATGATGGGCCAGATCGGCTTGCCGGTGCTGCCAGCGGTGAACACGTGCGCCGCGCTTTCTGCCTTGGGCAGCAAGATCCCGATCACGCCGGCATGGCGTCGGCAAAGATCCAGATCCGCAGCGTGCGCCCAGTGACCAGGGGCATTCACACGAACCAGAACCTGAACATCGGGGCTCTCGCTCAAAAAGCGCTCCAGGTTATCCCTGGCCTGTTCCTTGAGGTTTTCCTGCACCGCATCCTCCAGGTCGACGATGACCCGGTCAGCGCCGGTGGCGATGGCTTTGGGGATGCGCTCTGGACGGGTTGCCGGCACAAACAGGGCGGAGCGAACAATCGATGTATTCATGGTGCTTCTCCCGCGCTGAACTCCACCTCGCCGATCTGCGCGGTACCGTCCTGGTTGCCAGCCCATAGCTGGGCCTTGCCGTTGTCGATCAATCGTCCACCGACCTCGAAAGGTTGCGGCGAAATCAGTGGCCTGAGGCCACGGAAAGAGAAGCGCTTCAAGCGAGCGCTGGGGTGCGCTTTGGTAAAGGCGCGCAAGTTCAGGGTGGCGATCAATGGACCATGCACCACCAGCCCCGGATAACCTTCGGTCTGTGTAACGTAAGGCCAGTCATAGTGAATTCGATGGCCGTTGAAGGTGACCGCGGAGTAGCGCAACAGCAAGGTCGGGGAGGGTTCCACCGCTTCGCGCCATTGGCCTTCAGGCAGCGCTTCGGTGCCGCTGAGCTTGGGCGGCGTGGGTTCTCGGTAGACGATGTCCTGCTCATCTTGCAGAGCCCGTTGGCCGTCCTGGAAATACTCATGGCGTACCGTGACAAACAGCAGGGAGCCTGTACGCCCGTGCTTTTCCTCGACGTTGACGATGGTCGAGACGCAAGACACCTCGGCCTCCACCGTTAATGGTTGGTAAAACTCCAGTCGGCTGCCGGCCCACATGCGATTGCGGTTGTGCGCGGGCGGCAAGAAACCACCGAGCGCCGGATGACCGTCAGGGCCTAGTTCGCTTGCTGCAACCGGTTCCTGAAAGAATGCCCAGTGCCACAAGGGCGGTAGCGCTTCGCCGGGCAGCGGTGCCACCTCGCCCAAGGTCGCGGCAATGCGTTTAACCAGGTTGAAACTGATCCGGTCCCGGCTTTCCTGACGGCGCCCAATCCAGGCTTGAAGATCGACATTACTCATAGACATCGCTCCTGTCGGTCGGTGATCAGGCCAGGGCGGCCAGTTCGGGTACGGCGTCAAACAGATCGGCTACCAGAGCGTAATCGGCCACCTGGAAGATCGGCGCTTCTTCGTCCTTGTTGATCGCCACGATCACCTTGGAGTCCTTCATGCCGGCCAGGTGCTGGATCGCGCCGGAGATACCGACGGCGATGTACAGCTGTGGCGCGACGATCTTGCCGGTCTGACCGACCTGCATGTCGTTCGGGACGAAACCGGCGTCGACCGCCGCGCGGGAAGCGCCGACCGCCGCGCCCAGCTTGTCGGCCAGGGCGTACAGGTGTTTGAAGTTGTCGCCGTTCTGCATGCCGCGACCGCCGGAAACGACGATCCTGGCAGCGGTCAGTTCCGGACGATCGGACTTGGCCAGTTCTTCACCGACGAAGCGGGAGGTACCCGCGTCGTGAGCAGCAGCAACCGCTTCAACGGCAGCCGAACCACCAACAGCGGCCACCGGGTCGAAACCGGTGGCGCGAACGGTGATGACCTTCACGGCAGCCGAAGACTGCACGGTAGCGATAGCGTTACCGGCATAGATCGGGCGCTTGAAGGTGTCAGCGCTTTGAACCGAGATGATCTCGGAGATCTGGTCAACGTCCAGCTGCGCGGCAACGCGCGGCAGGATGTTTTTGCCGTTGGAGGTGGCAGCGGCCAGAACATGGCTGTAAATAGAGCGCTGCTCGATCACCAGGCCGGCCACCAGAGGCGCGACGTTTTCTGGCAACTGGTGCGCGTAGGCGGCGTTGTCGGCGACCAGCACTTTAGCCACGCCAGCGATTTTCGCCGCGGCTTCAGCCACAGCGCCAACGTTTTGGCCAGCCACCAGCAGGTGGATGTCACCACCGATTTTTGCGGCAGCCGCCACGGTGTTCAGCGTGGCCGGGGCCACTACTTTGTTGTCGTGTTCAGCGATTACCAAGATAGTCATGATTCGGCTCCTTAACTCAAAGCACCTTCGCTTCGTTTTTCAGTTTCTCGACCAGTTCAGCCACCGACTTGACCTTGATGCCCGCGCTGCGTGCAGCCGGCGCTTCGACTTTCAGGGTCTTGGTGGTGGAGGCGGTGCAAATGCCCAGAGCGTCCGGAGTCAGCACTTCGAGAGGCTTCTTCTTGGCTTTCATGATGTTGGGCAGGGACGCGTAGCGCGGCTCGTTCAAACGCAGGTCGGTGGTGACGATGGCCGGCAGTTTCAGGGAAACCGTCTGCGCGCCGCCGTCGACTTCGCGAGTCACGGCAACGCTGTCGCCGCTGATTTCGACTTTCGAAGCGAAGGTGCCCTGACCGTAACCAGTCAGTGCCGCCAGCATCTGGCCGGTCTGGTTGTTGTCGCTGTCGATGGCCTGTTTACCCAGGATCACCAGCTGCGGCTGTTCCTTGTCGACCACAGCCTTGAGCAGCTTGGCCACGGCCAGGGAGTTCAATTCATCAGCGGATTCGACGAGGATGGCCCGATCGGCCCCCAGCGCCAGAGCGGTACGCAACTGCTCTTGAGCAGTGGACGGACCCACAGAGACGACAACGATTTCAGTCGCAACACCTTGCTCTTTGAGGCGTACGGCTTCTTCCACGGCAATTTCGCAGAACGGGTTCATCGACATCTTGACGTTAGCCAGGTCGACATCGGTGTTGTCCGCCTTCACGCGAACTTTCACGTTGTAATCGACCACGCGTTTCACAGCTACCAGGATCTTCATTGGGCAGTGTTCTCTCGAAAATCTTTGATCGTTGCAGTCAGGCTGCTTGTTATCGGATCGCGGCTAAATCGCCCCGGCTGCGCGCATTTGTTCAATGCGGTCCGCTCCCAACCCCAGTTCCCCGAGCACCTGTTCGGTGTGTTGGCCAAGGCCCGGCACGGCGTCCATGCGTGGTTCGAAAGCGCTGTTGGTGCCAGGAGGTATCAGGCTTGGGACGCGCCCGGCAGAGGTTTCAACTTCCCGCCAGCGATCACGGGCCTGAAGTTGTGGATGATCCCAAACACCTTGAATGTCATTGACCCGGGCGTTGGCAATCTGCGCATGGTCCAGCCGATCGATCACCGCATCGAAGTTGAGCGTGGAGAACGATTGAACGATGAGATCCCGAAGCGCATGACGGTTTTCGACACGTTTGAAGTTGGCAGAGAAGCGTTCGTCTTCAGCCAGTTCGGGCTGGAGCAGAACCTTGTCGCAAAACAGCTGCCATTCGCGCTCGTTCTGCAAACCCAGCATGACGGTGGTGCCGTCACCGATGGGAAAGGGCCCATAGGGGTAAATGGTGGCATGCGCAGCACCCGCGCGAGGTGGCGGTGGTGCGCCGTTGTAGGCGTAGTACATCGGGTAGTTCATCCACTCGACCAGGCTTTCCAGCATGGACACATCGATGTGGCTGCCTTCGCCGGTTCGAGAGCGCAGCAACAGGGCGGACAGGACGCCCGTGTAGGCGTACATGCCCGCCGCGATGTCGGCGATCGAGCAACCGGCCTTGGCCATTTCCTCTTCACCCGGGCCGCCGGTCACCGACAGAAATCCACCTTCGCTCTGGATCAACAGGTCGTAAGCTTTTTTCTTTTCATAGGGCCCACCGACGCCATAGCCTGAAATGTCGCAGACAATCAGGCGCGCAAAGCGTTGATGCAAGGTCTCGAATGACAGCCCCATTCGTGCAGCCGCACCGGGTGCCAGGTTCTGCACGAGCACATCGGCGGTGGCCAGCAAAGCGTCCAGCACCTCGGTTGCCGAGTCCTGCTTCAGGTCGAGGGTCAGGCTTTCTTTCGAGCGATTGGTCCAGACGAAGTGCGAGGCCATGCCGTTGACGCGTTGGTCATAGCCTCTGGCGAAGTCGCCTGTGCCTGGACGTTCGACTTTGATCACGCGGGCGCCGAGGTCGGCCAGTTGACGGGTGCAGAAGGGCGCGGCGATTGCATGTTCAAGGCTGACGACGGTGATGCCATCGAGCGGGCGTGTACCGTTGGGCTGGCTCATGATTTTTTATCTCTCTTGTCATGGCTCCCCAGCTGCGCCTGCCTGGGCCGACGCACTGGGCTATTGCGCTGTGATCGTTTAGAAAGAACGCGGCAGCTCGAGCAGATGTTCCGCCACGTACGACAGGATCAGGTTGGTGGAGATGGGGGCCACCTGGTACAGACGGGTTTCACGGAATTTGCGCTCGACGTCGTACTCGCAGGCGAAGCCAAAGCCGCCGTGAGTCTGCAAGCAGGCGTTGGCCGCTTCCCAGGAGGCCTTGGCCGCCAGGTACTTGGCCATGTTGGCACTGGCCCCGGCGTTCTGGCCGCTGTCGTATTCCTCGCAGGCGCGCCAGCGCATCAGGTCGGCCGCCTCGATCTCGATATGCGCTTCGGCAATCGGAAATTGCACGCCCTGGTTCTGACCAATCGGCCGACCGAACACCACACGGTCGCGGGCATAGGCACTGGCCTTTTCGATAAACCAGCGACCGTCACCGATGCATTCGGCGGCGATCAGGGTGCGCTCGGCGTTCAAACCGTCGAGGATGTACCTGAAGCCTTTGCCTTCTTCACCAATCAGGCTGTCGGCGGGAATTTCCAGGTTGTCGAAGAACAACTCGTTGGTCTCGTGGTTGACCATATTGGCGATCGGTTGCACGGTCAGGCCGTTGTCGATGGCCTCGCGCAGGTCGACGAGGAAGATCGACATGCCGTCGGACTTCTTCTTCACCTCGGCCAACGGTGTGGTGCGTGCCAGGAGGATCATCAGGTCGGAATGCTGGATCCGCGAGATCCACACCTTTTGCCCGTTGATCACGTACTTGTCGCCACGTTTGACCGCGGTGGTCTTGATCTTGGTGGTGTCGGTGCCGGTGGTGGGCTCGGTCACACCCATCGATTGCAGGCGCAATTCACCGCTGGCCAGTTTCGGCAAGTAGTAGCTTTTCTGCGCCTCGCTGCCGTTACGCAGCAGCGTGAACATGTTGTACATCTGGCCGTGGACGGTGCCGGAGTTGCCGCCGCAGCGGTTCACTTCTTCAAGGATCACCGATGCCTCGGCCAGCCCCAGGCCGGAGCCGCCATATTCGGTCGGGATCATCGCCGCCAGCCAGCCGGCGTCGGTCAGGGCTTTGACGAAGGCTTCGGGGAAGCCTTTTTCTTCGTCGATCCTGCGCCAGTAGGCCGCATCGAATTCGGCGCACAGGGCACGCACGCCCTCGCGGATGGCATTGAGTTCTTCAGAGTTGCGGTCGGTCATTATTATTTTCCTCAACGCGTCACGCACGGCATCCGCCCTGCGTGACCGGGTCCGGGCATAAGGCAATCAGATCGGGTCGAAACCCAATGCCGCACGAAAGCGATTCTTGACGTAGTGACCATCGCGCGGTGGCAGCACCCGCGGCGGGTTTTCCGCCTTGATCTTGATCGTCGCGAGTTTGACGCCATCGCGCGTCGCGAAGCGCTCGCGCAGGTCGTGTACGCCTTCCATGTCGCGGATTTCATCGGTCCAGCTGAAGCCGCAGGTTCTCGCGACCTGGTCCAGGGAAATACCAAAACCCGCGTGGCTCACCTGCATGCCGGTTTCACCGAAGTGACCGTTATCCAGCACGGCGATGGTCAGGTTGGCGGGCTTTTGCAGCGCGACCGTGGCCAGGGCGCCAAAGCCCATGAGTAACTCACCGTCACCGGTGACCACCACCACCGACTTGTCCGGCTGGGCATTGGCCAGTCCCAGGCCCACGGTGATCGCGCTGCCCATGGCGGCCCAGAGGTAGTAGTTCAGGTCATTGTCACCGGCGGCCATGACGTCATAGGACGCCGAGCCCAGGCCGGTCACGACCAGCAGGTCTTTGCGGTCGGCCAGCAAGGTCTTGACCACTTCGCGGCGGCACAGGGTGTGGTTGGCGCTTACTTGACCCATTTCTTTTCTCCAATCAGGCGCTGACCGAGCAGCAGGGCAGTGGCGGAGTCACCGTTGAAGGCCATGGTGGCGGCGCCGTGCAGCAGCGGCGCGACGTCTTCGGGAACGTCGGCACGCCAGGTCATGACCTTCATCAGATTCAAGGAGGCTTCGGTGGCCTGGCCCATGGGGTTCTGCCAGGCGTTGAATTCGGCCCAGTCGCCGCGCATGGTGACCACCATCAACAGCGGGAAGCCGGCACAGACCTGCAGTGCCAGGGTATTGATGCAGTTGCCGACACCGCTGGATTGCATCAGCAGGGCACCACGTTCACCGCCGAGCCAGGCGCCGGCGAGGTAACCGATGCCTTCTTCTTCGGTGGTGAGGACGACCGCCTTGATGTCCGGGTCTGCATACGACATGCGGATGGCCGCCGAGTGACCTGCATCCGGTACGAAGACCACGTGTTTGACGTTGTGGGCCTTGAGCACGCGGAACACGTCCTCCTGCCAATCCTGTCCCACGGTTTGTTCAGCTTCTGTTGACATGCCAGTCTCCCAAGCAGTGCTGCTTTTGTGTTTTCGCACATTCTGGGAGGGATGGAAGGGAACGACGACTACCGTTTTTGTCTTTGAGATATGCCGATTTTCTATAGCTCGACAGCGAATAGGTGCAGCGCAGAAGAACTGCGATAGCCACGGATTATAGGAAGTGAAAAACCATGATCAGTCTGCGCACCAGGTTCCAGGCCTGAGGGCGTCCCCATAGCATTTGGGCATATCAGTTAGAGCGCGATCCGCACTTATTGAGTGAGCAGGACTAGGGTAGTTTTCCGGCAACGTCGTTACGGCGCGTAACCGACGCAACTACAACTATAAGATCCGAGGGTTGCACCTATGTATGACAGCCTCCTGCAGTTGGCTCGCCCCGTCCTGTCCTCTGTCCTCCATGACCTGTTTGGGTCGCATCCAGCCTCGGCCTGCCGGTACCGGCATTTTGCACTTGCCATTTCATTGCGTAGCACTGCGGTCGCACACCCGCTTTTCAAGGCCATTGGCTGATAAAGCGGACGTTTGCCCAGGCTACCTTCCAGAAAACACGACAACAGGTGCGTTATGAAAAACAGGCTACCGGCTGCAGCTGGCATTCTGATCGCCATGCTGCTGGGGATCCTTATCGGCTACATGATTTTCCTGAATTTCCCGGACAAAGCGATGGCGACCAAGGTCGCCGGTTACATCTCGATCATCTCGGACATTTTTCTACGTCTGATCAAAATGCTTATCGGCCCTCTGGTGTTCTCGACCCTGGTGGTGGGCATCGCTCACATGGGGGATGCAAGCGCTGTCGGCCGGGTATTCGGCAAAGCGCTGGGCTGGTTCGTCACCGCTTCATTGATTTCACTGTCGGTGGGGCTGGTCATGGCCAACATGCTGCAGCCCGGGCACAACCTGGGGTTGCCGCTGCCGGACGTCACCAGCGCGACCAACCTGCAAACGTCGGTGTTCACCCTCAAGGACTTCATGACGCATCTGGTGCCCAAGTCCTTTGCGGAGGCCATGGCCACCAACGAAATTCTGCAGATCGTGGTGTTCTCGCTGTTTTTCGGCGTGGCTTTGGCCTCCTTGGGCAAGAAGGCCGAGGGCCTGGTGACGGTGATCGAGGATCTGTCCCACGCGATGCTGAAGGTCACCGGTTATGTCATGAAACTGGCACCGCTGGCGGTGATGGCCGCCATGGCGGCAACCGTGGCGATCAACGGGCTGTCCATTCTGGTCAAGTTCGCGGTCTTCATGCGCGACTTCTATCTGGGGCTGATCGTGCTCTGGGCGATGCTGGTGTTTGCCGGCTGGATGTTCCTGGGGCGGCGTGTGTTCAAACTGGTGGTGTTGATCAGGGAGGCCTTCATCCTGTCTTTCGCCACGGCCAGTTCCGAGTCGGCTTACCCGAAGATTCTTCACGCGCTGGACCGATTCGGGGTCAAGCGCAAGATCTCCAGTTTCGTCATGCCCATGGGGTATTCCTTCAACCTGGACGGCTCGATGATGTACTGCACGTTTGCCGTGCTGTTCATCGCTCAGGCGTATGGCATCGAGATGTCCATCGGTACGCAGATCACCATGCTGTTGACGCTGATGCTCACCTCCAAAGGCATGGCCGGCGTGCCGCGCGCTTCGCTGGTGGTGATCGCCGCGACCCTGACCCAGTTCGATATTCCCGAAGCCGGCTTGCTGCTGATCCTGGGGATCGACACCTTCCTCGACATGGGCCGTTCGGCGACCAACGCGGTGGGCAACTCCATTGCAACCGCGGTGGTGGCCAAATGGGAGGGCGCGTTGGTGAGTGAGGATGAGGCCGAGCGAAACGCCGCGGCTCAGGATGTTCCGGGTGGGAAACCGCTGACGGTCTGACCTGTTCACGGCGGTTGTTCAAGAGGTAAGGGTGGGCATTCACCAAGGTGGCTGCTCACCCTTCGCGACTGAAGCGGGTTGAGGCAGTGTGAGTGACCAGACGTCACCCTGCGCCATTGTCAGCCATGCACGCTGCTCAGATACTCAAACAACTTGGCCGCTTCCGGCGCCAGTTGCGCCTGACTCGTAACCCCCACGAACAAGGTGCGGTGAGCCCATTCATCGGTCAAGGCTATGGCTATCAGGCGGGTACCGAGCAGTTCGGCACGTACTGATGACAACGGCAGTATCCCGATACCCAAGCCCGCTTCGATCATGCGACAGATGCCGTCGAAGCTGCTGACCTGGATGCGCACTTTGAGAATTTTTCCTGCACTCACGGCTGCATCGGTGATTCTGCGCAGCAACGAACTACCTTGGTTAAGCGCTACATAATCAAAGCCGAGCGTATCGGCGAAGGACACGCTGCTTTCACCGGCCAGTTCGTGTCCTACAGGTACCAGCAGCACGAGTCGGTCGTCACGATAGGGCAGTTTGTACAGACCCTCAGCCGGTACGTTATCGGCAAAAATGCCGATATCGGCTCGCCCGCTTTCCACGGCCTGGATAATGGGCTCGCTGAGCGCTTCTTCCAACCCGATACGCACGTTCGGGTTTGCTCGCAGGAACGCCGCCAGATCATCAGGCAGGAACTGGACCACGGCGGAGGTGTTGGCGAACAACCGCACATGCCCGCGCACACCGACGGCGTAGTCACTGGCGTCGCACGCCATGCGGTGCACGCCCTCCAGAATCACCCTCGCGTGTTCAACCATCCCTTGGCCGGCTGCCGTCAGCTCAAGTCCTCTTGGCAAGCGAACGAACAGCGGGCACTGGGTCGTTCGTTCAAGCTCGGCCAGACGTTTGCTGGCGGCCGAAACCGTCATGTTGGCCTTTTCCGCTGCGCGAGTCAGATTGCCGGATTCGGCGGCGAAGATCAGCAAGCGCAATGACGACAGATCGAAATGCAGGGGATTGATCATCAATGGGGTCCAAGGGTTTCCAGTCTGGAAAGAGTAATGGCGAAATATGAAATTTTCATCCGCCATGTTTGCGTCGATTATCCACGCACAAGTACTCAACAAGAACGGAAAACGTCATGAGGTTACCTCTTCAAGGTGTCAAGGTCGTGGAGCTCGGTCAACTCATTGCCGGACCATTTGCGGCGAAAATGCTCGGTGAGTTTGGCGCGGAGGTGATCAAGATCGAGCCTCCGGTCACTGGCGATCCACTGCGCAAATGGCGCTTGCTGCACGACGGTACTTCCGTCTGGTGGGCCGCGCAGTCGCGCAACAAACGCTCGCTTACCCTCGACCTGCGCCAGTGTGAGGCTCAGCAGGTGGTGCGCCGGTTGGTGGCCGATGCGGATGTGCTGATAGAGAATTTCCGTCCGGGAACCCTGGAAAGCTGGGGGCTGGGTTGGGACACGCTGCACGCGCTCAATCCGAAACTCATCATGCTCCGGGTCTCCGGTTACGGTCAGACCGGGCCCTACCGTGACCGCCCCGGGTTTGGTGTGATTGGTGAAGCGATGGGGGGGCTGCGTCATCTTTCCGGTGAACCCGGGCGAACGCCGGTCAGGGTGGGCGTTTCCATTGGCGACTCGTTGTCGGCTTTGCACGGGGTGATCGGGATTCTGCTCGCCCTGCGTCATCGCGAGCAGAACGGTGGCGATGGTCAGCAGATCGATGTTGCGCTGTACGAATCGGTGTTCAACATGATGGAAAGCCTGTTGCCCGAATACTCGGTGTTCAACGCCGTTCGTGAGCCCGCCGGCAGCAGTTTGCCAGGGATCGCTCCGACTAATGCCTATCGTTGCCGCGATGGTGGTTTTGCCTTGATCGCCGGCAATGGCGACAGCATCTATCAACGCCTGATGGAGGTGATTGGTCGCGCTGATCTGGGGGCTGACCCTGAGCTTGCGCAGAACCATGGTCGAGTGTTGCAGGTTGAGCGCATCGATGCCGCCATCTCGCAATGGACCGCACGGCTCACCCTCGACGAAGTCTTGTCGATTCTGACCGAGGCACGCATCCCCGCCGGCAAGATTTACAACGCTGCCGACATTGCCCGGGACCCGCATTACCGGGCGCGAGACATGCTGCTCGCCAGCCAGCTGGACGATGGCACTCCAGTGACCTTGCCGGGCATCGTCCCCAAGCTGGGCAGCACTCCTGGCGGCGTGACTCGCCCGGCACCGACCCTGGGTCAGCACACAACCGAGATCCTCGACGAGCTCGGCATCGACGCCGCACAGCAAGCCGACTGGCGCCAACGCGGCATCATTTGAATCTGAGGAATGCACATGCAACGTCTCTATCTGCAGGAAGTCGCCACCCGTGACGGCTTCCAGAATGAAGCGCGCTTTATCGAAACCGCCGACAAGATCGTCATGATCGACGCCCTCAGCCAGTGCGGTTTCGCCAAGATCGAGGTCACCTCGTTCACTTCGCCCAAGGCCATTACCGCGCTGCGCGACGCCGAAGCGGTGATGCAGGGCATCCGCCGTAACCCGGCGGTGGAATACACCGTGCTGGTGCCCAACGTGCGCGGTGCCGAGCGGGCCCTGGCGTGCGCCATCGATGAAGCCAACCTGGTGATGTCGGTCAGCGAGCCGCATAACCGTTCCAACCTGCGCATGAGCCGCGAGCAGTCATTCGCCCAGCTCAGCGAAGTGGTCAGCGTGATTGGTCAGGGCCCGGTGGCGATCAATGTGTCGTTGTCGACGGTGTTCGGCTGCCCGATGCAGGGCGATGTACCGGTGGGGGAGGTGTTGCACTGGGTCGAGCGCTTCGCCGAGCTGGGCGCCCGCGGTGTGACCCTGTGCGACACCACTGGCATGGCGTATCCAAGTCAGGTCGAGACGCTGTCCCGGGCGGTGCGCGAGCGTTTTCCGGCGCTGCAACTGACCCTGCATTTTCACAACACCCGGGGCATGGCCCTGGCTAATGCTTTGGCGGCCATCGAGGCTGGGGTCGACCGTTTCGATTCGTCCCTTGGCGGCCTGGGCGGTTGCCCTTATGCGCCGGGGGCCAGCGGCAATGTGTGTACCGAAGACCTGTTGCACATGCTGCAGTTGATGGGCTTCAACACCGGGGTTGATCTGGACCGGGTGCTGGCAGTTGCCGCGCAGTTGCCGGGTTTGGTCGGCCACGACATTCCCAGCCAGATCCTCAAGGCCGGCAAACGCCTGGACTTGCACCCGATACCCGCCCACGTCGCCAGCCTGGAAAAACAGGTGCCGTCGGCCCGCACCCAGGAGCTGCATCGATGATCGATCATCTCGACCATTTGGTGCTGACCACCATCGACCCTGTGGCTGCCGAGGATTTTTACGTGCGGGTCATGGGCATGCAGGTGCAAACCTTCGCCGGTGGGCGCAAGGCGTTTGCTTTCGGCCAGCAGAAAATCAACCTGCACGTGCGTGGCCATGAGTTCGAGCCCAAGGCGCACTTGCCCGTGCCGGGGGCGCTGGACCTGTGTTTTATCGCCTCGATCCCCCTGGATCAGGTGATTGCGCACCTGACCCGTGTCGACTGGCCCATCATCGAAGGCCCGGTGTTGCGCACCGGTGCCACGGGGCCGATCCGTTCGGTGTATGTGCGTGATCCGGACCTGAACCTGATCGAGATTTGCGAACCCGTCCAGCCGGAGCGTGCAGCATGAAAGTGGTATTTCTCGACAGTGACAGCCTGCCTGTGAGCATTGCCCGGCCGGCCTGGGTCACTGACTGGCAGGACCGTCCCGATACGACGCCGGATCAGGTGGTGGCGGCCGCCCTCAATGCCGATGCCGTGATCACCAACAAGGTGCGCATCGGCCGGGCCGAGCTTGAACAGCTGCCGAACCTGCGGTTTATCTGCGTCGCGGCCACCGGTTATGACTGCATTGACCTGGCGGCCTGCCGTGATTTTGCCGTGACGGTGTGTAACGTTCCGGCTTACTCGGCGCAAAGCGTCGCCGAGTCGGTGATCGCCTCGATCTTCGCCCTGCGTCGACAGCTGTTTGCCTACCAGGCGGCAGCACTGCGGGATTGGCCGGATTCGCGGCACTTTTGCGTGCACCGCGCGCCGATCCAGGATGTGCAGCGCAGCGTGCTGGGCATCGTCGGCAAGGGCGGTATTGGCCTGGCCACGGCGCGTCTGGCGAGTGCCCTGGGCATGCAGTTGATCTTTGCCGAACACCGTGGCGCGATCCCGGTGCGCAAGGGTTACCAGGCCTTTGAAACGGTGCTGGCGCAAAGCGACGTGATCTCGCTGCACTGTCCGTTGACCGAGAGCACCCGTCACCTGATCGGGGCCCCGGAACTGGCACAGATGAAACCCGGCGCGTTGCTGATCAATACCGCCCGCGGGCCGTTGGTGGATGAGGCAGCGGTGCTCGATGCGCTGGACAGCGGTCGCCTCGGGGGGGCAGCTCTCGATGTGCTGTGCCAGGAGCCGCCACCGGCCGACCATCCGTTGCTCAACAGCCGCCACGCCAACCTGATCGTCACTCCCCACGTGGCCTGGGCCAGCCAGAGCTGCCTGCAGCGGCTGGCCGACGGCATCCTTGGCAACCTGCAGGGCTATCACTCGGGAAAGCCGATCAACCTGGTGTCGTAAACGCTTCACCACCCCACAAGTAGGTCCACTGATGAAAACAATAACAATCGCCCCGACCCGCAAGCGACGATTCGCTCGGTGTATCTGCGTGATCCCGATCTCAACCTGATCGAGATTTCCGAGTACATCCAGCCGTAGTCATTCCCCCGAAACAACCTTTCCCTGGCGACTGGTCGCGCACCTGTATCGCGACCGGCTGCCTGGGGAAATGCATCACGCCTGCGAGGAAGCCATCATGACAACAACAATTACACCCTCGATTGCCGAAAATAAACCGAGCCGTCCGCGACTGCGCAGAGTGTTCCGCCACCTGTATGTGCAGGTGCTGCTGGCGATCGTGCTGGGCATCATCTTCGGTCACTTCTACCCCAGCCTCGGCGAAGAAATGAAGCCCCTGGGCGACACCTTCATCAAGCTGATCAAGATGCTGATCGCGCCGATCATCTTTTGCACCGTGGTCAGCGGCATTGCCAGCATGCAGAGCCTCAAGCGCATCGGCCGGGTCGGCTTCAAGTCGTTGCTGTACTTCGAAGTACTGACCACCCTGGCACTGGTGATCGGGCTGATCGGGGTGAACCTGATGCAGCCCGGCGCGGGCATGCACATCAACCCGGCGACCCTCGACGGCCATGCCGTCGAGAGCTACAGCAAACTGGCCCATGAGCAGAGTGTGGTGGGTTTTCTGACTCATATCGTGCCCGGTACCGTATTCGGGGCCTTTGCCGAGGGCGATATCCTTCAGGTGCTGTTCATTTCCATCCTGTTTGCCTTCGCCTTGCAGATGCTCGGTGCTGCCGGCAAGCCGCTGCTGAACCTGATCGACCTGGTGGCCCAGGCGTTTTTCCGCATGGTCAGGATCGTGATGTATGTCTCGCCGCTGGGGGCCTTCGGTGGTATGGCCTTTACCATCGGCAAGTATGGCGTGGGATCCCTCGGGGCCTATGGCAACTTGTTGATCTGCTACTACGTGACCGCGCTGTTTTTTGTGTTCGTGATTCTCAACCTGGTGGCGCGCCTTGCGGGTTTCAGCCTCTGGCAGTTTCTCAAGTACATCCGCGATGAGCTGTTCCTGGTGCTGGGTACCTCGTCTTCGGAGTCGGCATTGCCGCGGTTGATGGGCAAGCTTGAGCGTCTGGGGTGCGAGAAGTCGGTGGTGGGGCTGGTGGTGCCTTCGGGTTACTGCTTCAACCTCGATGGCAGCTGCATCAACATGACAGTGCTGGCGATTTTCATCGCCCAGGCGCTGGATATCCCCCTCGACCTTTGGCATCAGGTCACCTTGTTATTGATTCTGCTGCTGACCTCCAAGGGCGCGGCCAGTGTCACCGGCGGCGCGTTCATTACGCTGGCGGCCACCCTGGGCAGCCTGGATGTGATTCCGGCGGCGGGGCTGGTGCTGGTGCTTGGGGTCTATCGGTTCATTTCCGAGGGCGGGGCGTTGATCAACGTCATCGGCAACGGTGTCGCCACGCTGTTCATTGCCAGGTGGGAAGGTGCGCTGGACGCAGAGAGGCTGGCGGTCGAACTGCACAAGGGGTGTGCCCGGGAAGTGGAGGCACAGCCCTGAACGAGTTGTCGAAAGACAACCCCAGGACCACCCAGTCCACGAAAGCTGGGTGGTTTTGGGTTTCTGAACGAAACCCGGCCATGGCCGGGTTTTGTTTGTTCACATCCGAATTAACGCAGTGCAGTACAGAACGCGCGTATCGCCTCGCAGGCCTTCTGCAATGAAGCGTCATCCAGGGCATAGGCAATGCGAATGTAGGGGCCAAGGCCAAAGGCACTGCCATGCACCACTGCTACATCCGCTTCGTCGAGCAGCGCATGGGCGACATCTTCATCGGTGTGCAACACGCGACCGCCCGGCGAGGTACGGCCGATCAGCCCCGCACACGAGGCGAACGCGTAGAACGCTCCCGCTGGACTGACGCATTCGAGGCCCGGCGTGGCGTTCAGCAGCGCCACCATCAAATCGCGACGACCCTGGAAGGCGGCGCGGCTTTCGCGGATAAAGTCCTTGGGCCCTTCCAGCGCGGCGAGTGCGGCCTGCTGCGAGATCGAGCTGGCACCGGAGGTCTGCTGCCCTTGCAGTTTTTCCATGGCCTCGAGCAGCCAGCGCGGCCCGGTGGCAAAACCAATGCGCCAGCCGGTCATGGCATATGCCTTGGAAACACCGTTCATGGTCAGGGTGCGCGGGGCCAGTCGGGGTTCTACCTGGGCCAGGGTGTGGAACTGTTGATCGTCGAAGAGCAGATGCTCATAGATGTCATCGGCCAGGATCAGCACCTGGGGATGGGCCAACAATACCTCGGCCAGGGCTTTGAGCTCGTCCAGGCTGTACACCGCGCCGGTGGGATTGGACGGCGAATTGAGGATCAGCCAGCGGGTCTGCGGGGTGATCGCGGCGGCCAGCGCTGCGGGTGTCAGCTTGAACCCCGCAGCGGCATCACAAGTAACGATCCGCGCTTCACCGCCACACAACTGCACCATCTCCGGGTAACTGACCCAGTAAGGCGCCGGCACGATGACCTGGTCACCTTCATTGAGGGTCGCGGCCAGGGCGTTGTAGATCACCTGCTTGCCACCGTTGCACACCAGGGTGTCCTGCCAGCTGACGTCCAGGCCGTTCTCGTGCCGAAACTTGGCGGCCACCGCTTCACGTAATGCACGCACCCCAGCCACCTGGGTGTAGCGGGTGTGGCCCTGCTCGATCGCGGCTATGGCTGCCTCGCGAACATGTTTGGGGGTATCGAAATCCGGCTCGCCAGCGCACAGTGAGATGATCTGCGCGCCTTGCGCCCGGCGTTCCGCCACGCGGTCCATGATGCGGTAGGTGGCCGATGGCTGCGCGCTGGCCAGGCGTTGGTTCAGGCGCTGGATATCGGCGCTCATGCCCGGGTTCTCCAATCGGTCAGGTTCATCAGTTCCAGGGTCGAGCGGCCTTCGGTCAGCGCCTGCATCATCTGTGCTTCCTTGTTCGCCCGCGCCTCGCCTTCGGCCAGGGTACGTGCCGTATCAGCCTTGGGGATGATGATCACGCCGTCGTCGTCTGCCACCACCAGATCGCCCGGAGCCACGAAAGCGCCGTTGAAATTGAACGGTTGCCCCACCGAGGGCGCACTGGCCTTGACGGTGCCTTTTACCGAGATACCGCGGGCAAACACCGGGAACTGGCGTTTCTTCAGGGCGGCGATATCGCGTACGCCACCATCTATGACCAGGCCGACCACGCCCGCCGCTTCGGCCGCAACGGTGAGCACCTCGCCCCAGTAACCGGCGATGAAGCTCCCCGTGCCCACGACCAGCACGCTGCCACGGGGCACGCGTTCCATGGCCAGGTGCAGGGCCAGGTTGTCACCCGGTGAGCACTCCAGCGGGTAGGCGGGGGCAGCGATGAATGCACCGTCCCAGATCGGCCGGATGGCACTGTCCACGGCGCAGGCCAGGTGGGACGCCTCATACAGCGTCGAGCTGCCGAGCATTTTTGCCCGCTCGTGGTAATCCGATGGAAAGGGAAGAATGGACGAGCTCATCAGGCTTTCCTCTGCAGGCTGTGGTAACCCAGGGCGGCCCGGGCTTCTTCAAGGGTTTTGCCTTGACTGGTCAGGGCGCGAATATCGGCTTCGATGAATTCAATCTGGCGAGCGGTCGCCGCCACTTCAGCAGCACGAGCGCGAGGAACGATCACCACGCCATTGGCGTCGGCCACTACGATGTCGCGGGCACAGACCCGCGCTGTGCCGATGGACACCGGCTGGTTGACCGACTGAACTTGCACGCGGTCTTTGCCGGTGCGCATGAAGCGGCCTTTGCTGAAAATCGGGTAGCCATCGCCCAGCGCTTTGTTCACGTCACGGCAAACACCGTCGATGACCGTGGCGGCGATCTGTCGAGTGCCAGCGTACTGGGTCATGATGTCGCCCCAGACGGTGCAGTCGGTGCGACCAGCGTTGTCGATCACCACCACGTCACCAGGCGCCACGTCTTCGATGAAATCACCCACGGTGCCGGGAGGTACGCTGGCCGACACGTACTGCACGGTGAATGCCGGTCCGACGACAACCTTGCCGTAGTTGTCCAGCGGCATCACGCCGAGGCATTGGCCGGGCAGCCCGAGTTTGTCCAGGGCATCGGAGACGCCAGGAGTGTCCAGGCCTTCGAACAAGGCGACCAGTGCTTGATCTTCAAGATTCATCAGACGTGCTCCACGTGGATGGCTTCGAACTGGGTGTCGTGCATCACCTCGGCCACCGAGCGACCGCTGCGAACAGCCGCCAGCATGCCGTCCTGGCGGCGGGCGATCCGCTCGCCAAGGTCGAGTACCTTTTGGATTTCAGCCTGAGGTACGAACACCGTCCCGCAGCTATCGGCGATGACATAGTCATCCTCGTTGACGTCGACACCGGCCACCTTGATCGTCACGGCCGCATCAATTTGCACCACCCGATTGCGCGCACTGATCATGGTCACCCCGCGCCCGTAAACCGGGTAGCCAATCGACTCGCTGCCGTCGATGTCGCGACTGAAACCGTCGATCACCGTGCCGCGCACTTTTTTGCCGGCCGCTGCATTGGCGAGGATGTCGCCCCAGCAGGAGATGCCCTCGATACCGCCGGCGATCACCAGTACACGATCGTCGCTGTCGATCTGTTCAACCACGGGGGTAATCAGGTGCACGGTAGGGATGTTGTCGGACTTGGCGGCCAGCAGCACGGTGCTGGCGCGGCCGACAATCTTTGGGCAGTTCCACAACGGGCGCAGCCCAACGGTGGCACCCGGCAGGCCGAGGAAGTCGAGCGCATCGGAGACCGTGTTGGTATCCAGCGCCGCCAAGCGATCCAGCAAACTCTTATTGATCATGGGAAAGCCCCAGTGGTGACGGAGGCGCCCAGTGTCGGCGAGGTAATTTGATAGGTATATTACTAATCACAGAAGCATTAGATACGTTAAACCTATGGATTAGCCATGATCAATTTTCGTCTGATTCGTCACCTCTGGTTGTTCCTGGCCGTTGCCGAAGAACAGAATTTCGGCCGCGCCGCCAAGCGCCTGGGGATGTCCCAGCCGCCGCTGAGCGAGCAGATCCAGGTGCTGGAGCAGGCGCTCAAGGTCAAGCTGTTCGACCGCTCGCGGCGCGGCGCGAACCTGACCCCCGTGGGGGCGGCGATCCTGCCGGCCGTGCGCAAGTTCGCCGAGCAGCTGGAGCGCCTGGAACTGGCTGTGGAAGAAGCGGTGGCGGGGCAGTCGGGGATGTTGACCATCGGCGCGATTTCCACGGCCATGTTCGATGTCTTGCCGGGCTTGATCGAGCAGTTGAAGAGCGATTATCCGCACCTCACCGTGTCCGTGCGGGAAATCGACAGCGTCGAAGCCGTCCCGGCACTGGAGGCCGGGGACATAGACCTGGCATTCGCCCGGCTGGACGGTGACCTGGGGGCCTCGATCAAATCACTGCCGCTGACGGAGGATCGGCTGGTCGTGGCCCTGCCCATTGATCATCCATTGGCATCGCGCAAGCGAATCAGTCTGTCCAGTCTGTCCAACGAGCCCTTGGTCATGTTTTCCCGAAAGGTCAGCCCGGTCTACTTCGACAATCTGATAGCGACCTGCCGGGCAAGCGGTTTTTCCCCACGGGTGTTGCATGAAGTGCGCTCCGTCGCTTCGCAAATCGCCTTTGTCAGCTGTGGCCAGGGCATCGCGCTGGTACCGGCGTCGCTGAAAAAACTGGCACCCGGTAACGTGGTGTTGCGAGCGTTGAGCCAGAAACTCAATGTCGTGACCACCGCTGTGGCCTGGAATGCGGATCGGCCCCATCCGCTGGTGGAGGAGCTGGTCGCCAGGTTCCGGGCCAGGGCGTGAGTCGACCAGGGATCTGTGCGCGAGCATGGGTTGATAGGTTTGGCGTATGAAAGCTTTCCCGAATCAGGAATTTACAGAACACTCCAATCCCTTGAAATTGCGTGTCTGGCTGCCGGCAATCCAGGCCCGGCGCTACCTTTTCGCTCAAGGAGTCAATAACGTGCCATCACCAGAAACCTTCACTCACGTGCAACTCCCTTTGACGGTGGAGGGTGTCCGGCTGAACGTTGCAGCCATCCATCGCGACGGAGTCCTGGCGCCGATTGTGTTCCTGCATGGTTTTGGTTCGACCAAAGAAGACTATGCCGACATCGTGCAGCAGCCCGCATTCGCCGGTCACCCTTTTGTCGCTTACGACGCACCGGGTTGCGGCGAAAGCCAGTGCAGCGACCTTTCCCGGATTTCCATTCCATTCCTGATGCAGACGGCGCTACAGGTGCTGGCGCATTTGGGCATCGAGCGCTTCCATCTGATCGGCCACTCCATGGGCGGGCTGACTGCGCTGATGCTGGCTCACCAGTTCCCGGATCGAGTGCTCAGCTTCGTCGACATCGAGGGCAATATCGCCCCGGAAGACTGCTTCCTCAGCCGGCAGATCGTCGACTATCCGAGCAATGATCCCGAGGCGTTTTTCGCCGCCTTCATCGAACGTGCCCGGCATGCCCCGGCCTATGCCAGTGCGCTCTATTCATCGAGCTTGAGGCACAAGGTTCGCGCCGGTGCCGTGCGAGGGATTTTCCAGTCGATGGTCGAGCTTTCCGATAACGCCGACCTGATGAGCAAATTCCTCGGGTTGAAATGCCCCCGTATGTTCATGTACGGCGAACAGAACGCGTCACTGTCCTATCTGTCGCATATCGAGGCCGAAGGTGTCCGTCTGGCGCAAATTCCGGCCTGCGGACACTTCCCCATGTATTCCAATCCCATCGCGATGTGGCAACAGATTGCTGATTTTCAGGCGAGCGCTGCGCTGTGATGCAAAAAGGGCCCGTTGGGCCCCTGTAGGAGCGAGCTTGCTCGCGATGGACTCAAGGGCAGCGCGTTCATTCAGAAGACACGCGTTATCGTTAACGTCCATCGCGAGCAAGCTCGCTCCTACAGGGGCCTCATTTCCTTCAATAGTGCAGCTGTGCCTGTCAAACCCTCGCAGCGTGCGGCTTTGCACAGCCCTTCAAACCGGTACGCTCTTCGATCTCGCCGGAACCGCTGATGTACCCATAGCGCGACAGATTCGGCATCAGCATCGAGGCGATGAAGGTGATGGTCACAATCGCCGCGACGTAGAAGAAGAAATACGCCTCGATACCCTGTGAACGGAGCGACAAGGCAACGTACTCAGCGGTACCGCCGAATGCCGCATTGCCGACTGCATAAGGAAAGCCCACGCCCAGTGCACGCACCGCAGGCGGGAAGAGCTCGGCTTTGACGATCCCGGCAACGGGGGTGTAGAGCGAGGCGATGGCCAGGCCGCCAAACACCAGCAGGAACGCCGTGAACGGGCTGCTGACCGACTGCAGCGAATAGAGCAGGGGGATCACCAGCAGCATGGCCAACCCGGAAAACATCAGCATGTGTGCCTTGATCCCGATCCGGTCGGCCAGCATGCCAAACAGTGGCTGGCAGAACATGAAGCAGACCAGGGCCGCGGTCATGATGAAACTGACCGTTTGCGGACTGAAACCGGTAGAGATCACCAGGAACTTCTGCATGTACGTCGTGAAGGTGTAGAAGTACAGCGAACCTCCGATGGTGAAAGCAACCACCAGCGCGACCGCCCGTTTGTGCTTGAACATTCCGCGCAGAGAGCCGGCATCTTTGTGGTTCATATCTTTCCGGGAGGCGGTTTCATGCATGGAGCGTCGCAGGTAAACCACGACGACCGAGCTCAAGGCGCCGATGAAGAATGGAATTCTCCAGCCCCATGCGCTCAACTGCTCGGCGGTGAGGGTTTGTTGAAGAATGACCACGGTCATCAAGGCCAGGAGCTGACCGGCGATGATGGTGAAGTACTGAAAGGATCCATAGAAACAACGACGACCCGGCGTGGCGATTTCACTGATGTAGGTGGCGCCGGTGCCGTACTCTGCGCCGACAGACAGGCCCTGAATCGGCCTGGCGACCACGAGCAGAACCGGGGCAGCCACACCGATGGTTTGGTAAGTCGGCATGACCGCGATCAGCAACGATCCTGCGCACATCATGAACACCGAGATAATCATCGAGACCTTGCGGCCGCGGGTGTCAGCAATCCAGCCGAAGATCCAGCCGCCGAGAGGGCGCATGAAAAAGCCGACGGCGAATACCCCGGCGGTTGCGAGCAGTTGGCTGGTGGTGTCGCCTTTGGGGAAAAACGAAGCGGCAAAGTAGATGGCGGTATAGGCGTAAATGAAAAAGTCGTACCACTCCACCAGATTGCCCGAGCAGGCACCCATGATGGCTTTGACGCGATTCGGACTTTTCACCGGATCGGTCCCGGCAGCGCGGTCTGTCTGGTTTGTGCTTGATGCGGACATGATGTTCACCCTTTCTTCAAGGCGAGACGATACGAGGAGCACACTGAGGCGTCTGCTCTGTAGTTGGCTCGATGAGTTGATGTGCTTAGCGCAGGGGGATGAACCTGCTGACGGTCAGGTTTTCTGAAGAGAGAACCGAAGGGGGTTGCACGTGGGAGTCCTGCTGTTCGTTGTCTGCGTAAATCGAACAGGTCAGGTCAGGCGAAAGATGAAAAATCATGGCGCAAGTCCTCGTATCTTATTCTTGTAGTGAGTCGAGCACTCTTGGCGCCGACGTTGATTGCAAGCTACCGCAGAGTGAGGAGGGTAATAAGCCGTCAGCCAGGCCTAACTGATATACCTAAATTCTATAGCTTGGCCCGCAGCCCCGGCGGGCTGGGGGATACAGCCGGCTCAAAAGACGTCGAGCCGCATGCCACGGGGTTTGCAGGGCATTCCAGGGCTCGCAAATGCGTTTACACTCACACTACCCTTCGACGCATAACGCGCCGACCCCCCGACCCTGGCTGGCCTGGTAATGGATGTCGTTCAACTCAAAACCCTGATTCATGTCGCCGAGCTAGGCAGTCTCAGCAAGGCTTCGGATCGGCTGCACATCGCGCAACCGGCACTCAGCCGACAAATCAGATTGTTGGAGAAAGAACTCGGCACCTACCTGTTCGAGCGACACGGAAGAGGGATGGTGATTACCGATGTCGGTAGAGAAGTGTTGGCGCATGCCACCCGAATCATGGAAGAGATGGAGTCCATTCGAAGTTCGGTGGTCGGCGGAAGGTCTTCTTTTCGGGGAACGGTGGTCATCGGTACCACCCCGACGGTCGCGCAAATCGTTACCGTGCCCCTGGTGCGCAAGATCAGAGAGGCCCATCCGAATCTGGCCGTCAGGTTTTCCTCGGCCTTCAGCGGCTATCTGCTGGACTGGGTGCAGCGCGGCGAATTGGAACTGGCCATTTCCTATGACCCCCAACCCCTGCATACGCTGCGAATCGTGCCGGTGATGATGGAGAACCTCCTTCTGGTCGGTCCCCCCAGCGCAAACTTGCGCATCGATACGCCGGTAGCCTTTGAGGCTCTGGCCGAGCAGCAACTGGTATTGCCAAGCGCTCGACACGGCCTGCGGGTGATTATGGATAACTGTGCTCGTGAGGTCGGGATCAAGCTCAAGACCAGTGTTGAAGCAGACTCGTTCGGCGCAATGATCGACCTGGTCCGCAATGGCTTTGGTTTGACGGCTTTGCCTCTGGCGTCGATTTACACACAAGTCGAATCCGGAGTGCTGTGTGCAGCCCCGTTGGTCGACCCCGTCCCCATGCGCAAACTGGTTCAGGTGTTTCCCGCGGACAGGCGAGTCAGTCCGGCAGCCAAATTTGTCGGGGATGCCTTCATCGAGATTGCCGCCGATCTGGTCAATCGCAAGATCTGGGCGGGACACATGCTCTGAACAACCGACGAACCCGATTCGTCGGTACCTCCCCATGCAACAGCCGCACAACCTTGACCGGATTTTTAGAGGGAGGCCACCGTTGGTTTTCGAAAACACGCCGCTCGTGCTCATACCCGGATTGCTCTGCGATGAGCGCCTATGGGCACAGCAAAAAGTTGCCTTGGAACACTCAAGGCACCTCTGCATTCCAGATGTCTCACTTGACGCCAGTATTGCGCAGATGGCCAAAAGAACACTGGACGAAGCTCCACCGTTTTTTGCCCTCGCTGCGTTGTCCATGGGCGGATATGTGGCCATGGAAATCATGCGGCAGGCGCCTGAACGTGTAACGAAACTGGCACTGATAGACACCATGGTGCGACCCGACGATGAAGCCAGAGCCAAGGCTCGACGCGGCCTGTTGGACCTGGCGCAGATGGGCAGGTTCAGGGGCGTGACGCCGCAACTGCTGCCCAGACTCATGCATCCACGCTGCATCGGAACATCGATTGCGGATACCGTCCAGGCGATGGCCGAAGCAGTAGGAAAGGAGGGCTTCGTTCGGCAGCAACTGGCGATCCTGGAGCGTCCTGACTACCGGCCGGTCCTTGAGACGATTGCTGTACCGACCTTGATCGTTGTGGGTGAAGACGACCAGATCACCCCCCCGGTAGAGTCTGAAATCATTCATCGAGGCATACCGCACTCCAGCCTGGTTGTGCTTGCTCAATGTGGGCACCTGCCGCCTCTGGAACATCCGGAACTCACCACCCGGCTGCTGAGTCGGTGGCTTGATGATGAGCATCCAGTTGCTCATTGCCTCGCGGCTTTTCATGTTCTGCACCACTGATGACACTGTGTTGAACGATCAAACTCGATTACCTGGCGTCGTGGGTATCTTTCTATTAGGGATGCTGCAAATTCTGGTCTGGGGAGGTTCTTTCTTCCTGATGGCCGTCATGGCCGATCCGATCATGAAAGAGACGGGTTGGGCCAGCCAATGGGTCTATGGCGCACTTTCTCTGAGCATTCTCGTTTCGGCAGTATTGGCACCGCTGACCGGCAGGCTTATTGCCCGCTACGGCGGTCGCACCATACTGGCCAGCAGCGGCCTGGGTGTCGCAATCGGCTTGTTCTTGATGGCCAACTGCGCCTCACTGCCAATGTTTCTTTTGTCCTGGGCCGTGATTGGTATGGGGATGGCGCTGGGGCTGTATGAAGCGCTATTCGCCTCTTTGGGGGCTCTATACGGGGAACGGGCGGGGAGTGCGATTACGGGGATCACGCTCATTTCAGGATTTGCGACAACGCTTTGCTGGCCGGCGGTTGCGCTCGTTATCGAACACTTTGGTTGGCGCAACACCTGCCTGGCCTATGGGGGGCTGCTGGCGATTGCCGTTGCACCGACTTATCTGTGGGTGCTGCCCCGAGGCGTGGGCCCACTGGCAAAAAGCAATGGACTAGCTGATGAGAGCGCCTCGATCGACCGGCGGATCTATGCGCTCCTCACGATGATTTTTGCGCTGGGCGCAGTGATCATGACGGCGCTGTCCGTCCAGCTTGTTTCATTATTGCAGGGGCAGGGGTATTCCCTCGCAGCCGCCATTGGACTTAGCGCTTTGCTGGGTCCCAGCCAGGTGGGTTCGCGTGTTCTCCAGGTGTTTTCGCGAAAGCGACACCCCATCTGGACGACATTGATTTGTGTCGTATTTGTGGCGATGGGGCTGTTGCTTGTGACCCTGGCTCCGGCATTGACCGCCCTTGGCCTTGTGCTTTATGGCGCTGGTAATGGGCTGCGTGCGATCGTCCGGGGTCTGCTGCCACTGACCCTTATGTCGCCATCACAGTATGTTCTGCTGATGGGGTGCATGGCTCGACCGTCACTCATCGGACAAGCGCTGACACCCCTCGCTGGCGGTTACCTTTTGCAGACGCTGGGCGCCGGTGGTGTGCTCGCGGGTTTGAGCTCGCTGGCGGTGTTGAATGTGCTTTTGGTATTTTTGCTCATTCGGCTGGTGTGAAAAATACGGGCAAGTCCAGGCACCTACAGGGGCAAGGTATTACAGTGTTTGATCTCCTTGAGTGAAAAACCGGTGTACATTTCCTTGATATTGCCGAGCGTACGTATGCGATGCATGGCGAGTTCATGGAATGCCTCCATGTCTTTGACGACTACCTGCAAGAGGTAGTCGTATTTCCCCGAAACTTTGTGACAGGCAACAATGTTGGGCAGCGCCAGAACGCCCGCCTCGAACTGCTCCATGGCTTCCTGGGAGTGACTATCGAGGGTGACGCTGATGAACGCAAAAAGCCCCAGCCCCATGCTCTTTGGGTTCAAATGCGCGTGATACCCGATAATCACCTCCTCCTCCAGGCGCTTTACACGCTTCCAGCAGGCTGGCGCCGACAGGCAGACACGAAGCGCTATCTCGGCGTTCGTCAGGCGGCCATTCATCTGCAGAATTTCAAGAATTGAACGATCAACCTTGTCCATTTCCGCCATGTGTTCTCTCCATTTAACAATGAGTACGTGGTAGGGCGATTGGTCCCACCTCGTGGGCCCTTGATCAAGCATCCATTTCTGCAAATTGAAAATATTAGAAAGAAAATTACCTGAAGAACACATTTTGGATAATTAACGTCTGAAAAATAATTCATTACAGAGGCGTTTCGAAAGCTAATTTTTAAGGCCCTGAAATACAATTTCTTGTCGTTTCCGACACCCAAGCCACTGGCTCATACAATAAAAACAAGTAAAAACGGAGGCAATTTTGAGCATATTCAGAACAAAAGACCTGGACGCAATGATTGCTGCTGCCCGAGCTCCTGCCGGGTTGAAAAAAGTGCTGGGGCCGATGGATCTGGTCCTGATTGGTATCGGTGCAATCGTGGGGACGGGCATCTTTGTATTAACCGGAACCGGCGCATTGACTGCGGGACCGGCCCTCACGGTTTCATTCCTGATAGCGGCACTGGCCTGTGCATTTGCCGCGCTGTGTTATGCCGAGTTCGCCTCATCTGTGCCGGTAGCAGGCTCGATTTACACCTACAGCTACGCGACGCTGGGAGAGTTGGTGGCCTGGATGATCGGCTGGGATCTGATGCTCGAATACGGACTGGCCAGCTCGGCGGTGTCTGTTGGGTGGTCGGGTTACTTCCAGTCCCTGTTGAGCGGATTTGGGCTGGGTCTTCCGGTTGTGCTGACGGCGGCTCCGGGCTCGCTGCCCGGTGTGGAAACCTGGTTCAACCTGCCAGCGCTGGTGATCATGCTGGCAATCACCTGGATGCTTTCGGTAGGCATCAAGGAATCGGCACGTGTAAACAACGTGATGGTGATCATCAAAATCGCCGTGGTCCTGCTCTTTATCGCCGTTGGTGTGCGACATGTTCAGCCGGCCAACTGGCAACCCTTCGCGCCCTTTGGCGGCCATGGCATTTTTAGCGCTTCGGCCTTGGTGTTTTTTGCTTTTATTGGTTTCGATGCGGTTTCTTCTGCCGCCGAAGAAGTGAAGAAACCGGCGCGTGACCTGCCCATCGGCATTATCGGTTCCTTGGCCGTTTGCGCGGTGCTGTACGTTGCCGTTTCAATGATCATGACCGGTATCGTGCCCTATGCCCAATTCCTTGGCGTTGATCATCCGGTCTCATTGGCGTTGCAATATGCCGGTGAAAGCTGGGTTGCCGGGTTCGTTGATTTAGGCGCGATCGTTGGCATGACGACTGTCATTCTGGTGATGGCTTACGGTCAAACCAGGATCATTTACGCGATGTCGCGGGACGGACTGCTTCCCCAACGCCTTTCCAGGGTTCACCCACGATTCGGAACCCCATATTTCGCCACCTGGATGGTGGGAATAATCTTCGGGCTGATCTCGGCACTGATTCCTCTGAACGTCCTGGCCGAGCTGATCAATATCGGTACGTTGGCAGCATTCAGTCTGATCTCGGTGGCAGTGATCGTATTGCGCAAGACCCGCCCCGATCTTCCTCGCGCATTCAGATGCCCTGGCGTGCCCATTGTCCCGTTGCTCGCTATCGGGTTCTGCGTGACCTTGATGACCTTCCTCAAGCAGACGACCTGGCTGGCATTTGGAGCGTGGCTGGCAATTGGCCTGGTGATCTATTTCGCCTATGCGAGACGCCGCTCGCTGTTGCATTAATCGCGCATTTCGTCAGTTCCCTTTGGGGTGTCAATCAGCATCCAATAGCTTTCAGGTGCGAAATTGCATCCCGGCGCCGGCAAGACAATGCCGGCGCAGGCGACGGCCCGGGTCGAGATGCGATCGGCCAGAGAACCGGAGAAGAGTCCGAGCGCGTAGTAGATGAAGGCCGTCAGTGAATACAGCGATGGCCACGAAAAAACCCTGACTTCGTACCGGGCGTCCACTGCTGATTGAGCGCTGTCGTGTCTGCTTGAGGCAATCGAGTAGCGCCATGTTGCCCGTAAGTGGGTTTATGCTTGAGCCCGATCGGGATAAGTGGCCCGCCAATGCAGAATTTGCTGCTGAATATTCCAGTGAATAATGTGCTCGTATAGCTTCTCGACAAAGGCTGCGTCAAACCCGGCGGCGGTTGCCCATTCACGACGATCGTCAAGCATCGCCGCGACCCGCTCTGGAGCGGGTATAGCCTGCTCGTCGGCTTTGAATTGCACAGCTGCTTTCACATAACGCAGGCGTTGTTGCAGAGACTCAAGGATCTGACGGTCGAAAAAGTCGATGCCTGCCCGAATGTCACTGAGGCTCTCGCATGCTTCAGGCGCTTTAAGTTGCGGCATGATGTTTGTCTCTATAACAATGATAAGGATGGTGTGCGGTTGAAGGGCTGACACTGACTGCGGTTTACCTCTCGTCAGTCAACGTCAAATCCGGCGCAAGGTAGTGGGTGCGGAAATTGAATGCGTCCGAAGGCAGCAGTTCGCTAATGACCTGCTTGGCGTGCACTCTCCTGGATCGCCAGGCATCCTGCTGAAGATCAGCAATCACCTCGTCGATCAACGCATCGATCGTTCTGTTGTCGTGATGATGAGGCGTGGCTATCAGGTGTGCGGTATTTCCGGAGGTGGCCAGGCAATATTTTTTCGATATCCTCTCCGACGGACAAGGGAATACCACTGTTATGGAGTTTTCGTTGCGCCAAGCGTCAACGCCTGCGGCCTGGAGTCGATCGACGGCATATTGCGCCGTCTCCAGGCTGTGCTTGATACGGCGGCGCCAATCGGCCAACGAGTGGCTGCGCAGCGCTGCCCACATCATCAGTGGCGTATGACCGTTGCGCGAGCCGCTGATGGTCTTGTCATGGGCCAGAATATAGTCAACTTCAACCGAGATGCGCGCTACGTTCTTGCGTTTAGCCACGACGATTCCGCAAGGAATGGGCGAGCCGATCATCTTGTGGCCAGATACGCAGATCGAGTCGATACCGTCGGCAAACGAGAAGGGTTGTGGGTGATCGACGAAGGGCAGGATCATCCCGCTCAGCGCAGCGTCGGCGTGCAGGTAATAATCCTGACGGGCAATGCCCGCCTGGTGTAGGCGTTGTTGGATGGTAGCGATGTTATCGACTGCACCACGCATCGTTGTGCCGATGTTGGCGAAGATGATGGGGTGGCGTTCCTGGTCGGTGGTGATTTTCTCCATCAGGTCGTCATAGTCTATTTCGCCATTGGGCAATGACTCGACCGCGCGGCATTTGATACGCAGCAATTTGACAATTTTCGCCACGGAATAATGGGTATCTTTCGAGTAGTACAGGGTGCCGTCCGGGAAGAGTTCGCGACCCAGGTAGCAACCAAACATGTTGCCTTCCGTTCCCCCGTTGGTGACGTAGCCCCAGCTGTCTTCGAGGGGAATGCTGAACAGCTCGGAGAAGTACTCCATGACCTCCTTTTCAAAGTCAAAGGAGTTCAATACATAGTTGCTGTATTCGTTCCAGTCTCCGCAGTTGTTGATCGAAAAACGCAGGAATCGATGCAGTTGGGAGTAATCAAAGTCCGCTGACTCCGGGTATCCGATATTGAAGTACTGATTCTTCAAACAGTGCTGCCAAAAGGTATCAAGCCTGGTTTGATCGGCAGTGGATAAAGTCATTTCCAACTCCTTTTAAATTGACTTGGCGGGTCGAGCTCAGTGCAGTGGGCAGGACTTTGCTGCAGATGAGTCGGCCCGCTTGACTACAATCAGATCGTTCTCTGGCCGTCACTGCCTCGGCGAATGTTCTCGTTGCTCGTCGTCATCACGCGGCCTTCTGTCGCGTTTCTACTAACGACCACCAGCTGGCAAGCGTGGGTGAGTCCGCCAGTTCTTCGAAACTGACGGCGATACCTCGATCCTTGAGTTCCGCTGCGAGCCTCATCACCTGCAAAGAGTCGAGACCGTAGAAAATCAGGTTTTCCTCTGGATCCAGGTCTGTGCAGTCCTCGATGAGTTGCAGTACACGCGTTTGCAGCCAGGCGCGTGTGGTTTCTGCTGCCAGAAGCTGACGTAGATACTTTTTGTCGATCTTGCCCACTGCGGTGAGCGGCATGGTCTCGATGAGTCGGATGCGATCGGGAAGTTTGTATTCGGCGATGCCGAGCTCCATCAAGTGGCGTCTCAGTGCGGGTGGTTTCAGGTTGGGGTTGCGTGAGACGACGAACGCGCAGCTCTTTTCACCCAGCATTTCATCGGGCATGGCCACCAAGCCTGCATGGGTCACGTCTGGGTGGAGGACAATGAGGTTTTCTATTTCCTCCGATGCCACTTTTTCGCCGCCGCGGTTGATCTGGTCCTTTACCCTTCCGACAACACGCAAATCGCCTTGCGCAGTGAGCTGGACGAGGTCGCCGGAATAGTAGTAACCCTCATGATCGAACGCCTGGGCATTCTGTTCGGGGCTGCGGTAGTACCCACAGAACGTGTAGGGGCCGCGTGTGGCGAGCATGCCAGGCTCGCCGTCCTGGACGGGGATTCCCTGTTCGTCGACGATTTTGATCTCGTCGCCCGGGCTGATTGGACGGCCCTGGGTGGTAAAGACCTGCTCGTCAGAGTCGTCCAGTCGGGTGTAATTGATCAGACCCTCGGCCATACCGAACACCTGCTGGAGCCTGCAACCGAGAACACCGGGAACCTGGCGTGCAAGCGACTCGGCGAAGCAGGCGCCGCCGACCTGGAGGAATTCCAGCGATTGCAGTTGCTCTTTGTGGTCCGGTGCTGCCTGCAACCACAAGGCGACTGCGCTTGGAACCAGTGCCACGGTATTCACCGCATGGCGCTGGATGATCGAAAAACAGGTGAGGGGCTCCGGGCTGGGGGCCATGACGATAAAGCCGCCTGCATACAGGACACCCAAGGCGCCGGGCGAACTGAGCAAGAAGTTATGCGCCGCAGGCAGGGCGCAAAGAAAGCGAGTCTGCGGCGTCAGACTGCATATTTCAGCACTCGAGCGCGCGTTGTAGTGATAGTCGTTATGGGTACGCGGGATGAGTTTGGGTGTGCCCGTGCTGCCGCCCGACAATTGGAATAAAGCGACTTCACCCGGTTCGGTCGGGGAGAAATCCGCGCGGCTCTCGTCTGGGATTTCGATCCAGTCAGTGAGGTCGTGTTCGCGACGCTGCTCGCCCAGCAGCAAGGTGATTTCAGGGCTTGAGCCGGCCTCCTTGAAGTCGGCGATAAAGCTGTCGTCGCGAAAGACTTCATGCTCGCGAGAGGCGATCAGTAGCCTCGGCTCGATTTGCCTGGCGTAGGTCTTGAGTTCCAGTTTTCGATGGCTGTAGAGCGCGTTGAGGGGCGCGATCCCGGCCTTGAGAAGTGCGAAGAAGACAATGTAAAACTCCGCGGTATTGGGCAGTTGCACCAAGGCGGTGTCGCCTTTGCCAAGCCCACTGGCCGCCAGCCGCGAGGCAAGGTTGGACGACAGTTGGTCCAGCTCGCCATAGCTGAATCGACGATCACCGCAAATAATCGCCGGTGCGTGCGGTTGCGACTGGCTGCGCGACTGGAGAATGTGTGTGAGCGGCTTATCGATCCAGTAGCCCTTGTCCCGATAGTTTTGCGCTCTGTCCTGAGGCCAGTGATTAAATTCAATAGTCATAGTTGTCACTAGTGAGGGAGTTCGAGTTAGTGGGCCAATCCGCATGCGCGCAGCATGGTGCCGAGTTTGGTCTGGACTTCTGTCCATTCGGAGTCGGGATTCGAGGCTTCGACGATGCCCGCACCGGCGAATAGGCGCACCCGGTTGCGTTTAACGGTGCCGCAGCGAATCGTCACGACCCATTCGCCATTGCCCTGTGCATCGCACCAGCCAACCATGCCGGTGAACAGGCCGCGCTCGAAGGGTTCGACGAAACGGATCAAGCGCCGGGCGCGCTCGGTGGGAAAGCCACATACGGCGGGAGTCGGGTGCAGGCGGCAGGCAAGCTGCAAGGCCGAGACGGTCGGATCCGCCAACGTGCCTTCGATACGCGTGGAGAGATGCCAGAGTGCGGGAGTGCTGATGAGGGAAGGGCGTTGCGGCACATTCAGTTGTGTGCACAGCTCCCCTAGTTGAGTGACGATGTCCTGTGTCACCAGACGGTGCTCGTAGTGATCCTTTTCCGACGCTGACAGCCAATCTGCATTGAGGCGGTCGGCTTGCGGATCGGCCATGCGTTTGGCCGAACCTGCCAGTGGGTTGGAGACGAAGCTCAGGCCTTCCTTGTGAACAAGCAGCTCGGGACTGACTCCGATCAGCGTGGCGCCATCAGGCATTGGCACACGGAAGTGATAGCCGCCTTGATTCTGGACCCGCAGATTGTTCTGCATGGCGCATACATCAACATCCTGGGCGAACAGCAATTCTCGCTGTACAGAGAGCACCGCCTTGCGCACGTCACTGTGGCGGAAGTTCACGATGGCGTGTTCCACCGCCCGCTTGAACGCCTGCTCGTCCGGTATGTTTTTCTGTTCGATCAGTTCAGGCAGTGTTGCCGCGCCTGTTTGCGCGTTGGTGTTTCGTGCTCGCCACTCAGCGTGTTCGGGGATGTAGAGACAAGAGGCTTCAGCGGGATCGAAAGGGATGGCGCCGACGATGATCGGATTGCTCTGGCCGGCCTTGTGCGCTCGATCGAGGGCTTGCACAACCGTTTTCTGGAACAGGCTATTGGCATCATCGCCGCCGATGGCAGGTGTTTCGATTCTCTGAAGCATCCCTGCGACTGTTAACTCGCGGTCGCCGGATGTGAATGAAAAACTCTCTTTTTCATCAATTACTTGCACCTCATCCATGTCATTCGTTCTAAGGGTGCCCGTTCTCATTTGGGGGAAGCCTCCGTGGCCTGTGGGTCAAAAATTAAATATTGAAATATAATCATTATCAATTCTAATATGTGACGATAATCATTTGCATTTGTCAATCACATGAGTGAGCCATGAGAGAGTTAACTTCAATGCAAGCCGCCTGTTGGATCGGGCGCACTGCTCATGCGTCTTTAGGGAGAGTTTCGGCTCATCTTTATGCCGAGTTCGATGGCCATTCCATTGACCTGGAACGGCTTCGCAAGGCACTTGAGCGGGTGTGTCTGCTGCATCCAATGCTTCGGGTTCGGGTGAATGCCGAAGGGCTGCAATCCATTGCTTCGGTGGGCCAATCGCCGCAGCTGGAAGTCGAAGATTTACGATTGATGACAGAGCAGGAAGTGGAACGGCATCTGCTCTGCAAGCGCGAGAAATGGACTCATCAGCAGCTTGATCTCTGCCATGGCCCAGCCGCACGTTTCTCCGTGAGCCTATTGGCTGACGACGAGTTCCGCATGCATGTCGATACGGACATGATCGCCATCGACCCGTCGAGTTTCCGCACGCTGATGGAAGACCTCGCCCGGTTTTATGAGGACCCCGACGGGCCCGTTCCACTCACGCCATCTTTCTTCGACTGGTACGACAAAGCGCGTACCGATACAGCGCTCAAAGTCGCCCGCGATCGGGACCGTATCTGGTGGCGTGAGCGCCTGGCTGACGTCGCACCTGCGCCAACGTTACCGTTTCTTGATGCCCAGCCAGATCAAGCGCATAGCCATCGATTAAGCACATGGCTTGGCCCCGAGAAGCGTCAGGCGTTACAGCGCCTCGCCCGCGAACGAAGAATGACCCTGTCCACCCTGATAATGGGGCTTTTTGCGGCGGTTCTCGGGGTACAAACAGGGGACAGGAAATTTCGCCTCAATGTCCCCACGTTCTGGCGCCCGCCGCTTGTGGATGAAGTTGAGCGGGTAGTCGGCGACTTTGCCAACGTGCTTATTCTCGATGTAGATGTTGAGTCGGCCCAGAGCCCTGCAATGCTGTGCAAGCAACTGGCGAGGAAGATGGTCGATTTACTCGGACATTGCGCCTATCCCGGGGTGAATCTGATGCGTGATCTTTCCCGCCATCATGGTTCGCCGCAACTGGCTCCCGTGGTGTTTACGGCGGCGTTGGACATGCCTGGCGGCGATCTTCTCTCGGAGCGCGTCCGGCGTGTATTTGGTCCGATGAACTGGGTGATTTCCCAAGGGCCTCAGGTTGCGCTCGACGCGCAGATTGCGTGCGCTGACGGCGGCATACTCATCAATTGGGACATCCGTCTTGATGCGCTGCCGCGAGCCTGGGTGTCGGACCTGTTCGATCGCTTCGTGGCGGTCGTGCGCGAGGTGGCTGTCTGCTCCTCTGTCCTGGATCAACCGCTGCATCACGGCGCCTCTCCCCTGGCGGTTGTCGAGAAGCCACTGACCGCTCTGCAGCAGGCTTATCTGCTTGGGCGCAGCGCGCAGATGCCGCTCGGTGGCGTGGCCATGCAGGAGTTTCGCGAGTACCGCGGGCGCATGGATCCTGCTTTGCTGCGAAGCCGTCTGGTCGAGATGGTCCAGCGCCACGAAAGCCTGAGAACACGGATCGACGCGCTCAAGCTCGTGCAGTATGTCAGTGACGAGGTGCAGATAAACCTGCAGGAAGTCGACCTCACTGCCATGTCGCCAGAAGAGGCGCTCGCGTGCATTCAGGAGCGCCGTGAGGCTTATGCACACGCGCTGTTCGAGTTGGATCGTTCGCCCTGGAATGTGACGGTCTTCCGTCACCCGGAAGAGCATCTGACAGTCTTTGTGCGTCTGGATGCATTGATCCTCGATGGACGCTCGATCGCAACCCTCATGGTCGAACTGTTCGAGGGCAGATTTGGCGAGACGCCGCTCGTGGAGGCTGCGCCTGAGCCAGAATACCTCGTCAGCCAACGCAAGATGGCTGCCGCCTATTGGAAGGCCAAACTGTCTGCGGTCAGCGGTGCGCCGCGGATGCCATGGATCACACCATTGGACCAGGTGGGCGCTTCTCGCTATGAGCGACAGAGCCTGCTGGTGCCCAAAGAGGCGTTTAACGCGTTCTGCAAACTGGGCGCACGGCAACGGCTGTTCAAGAATTCCGCCCTGATGGCGCTGGTGCTAGAAGTGCTTTCTCACTGGCTCGATGAAGGGGGATTGTGTGTCGCGGTTCCCGTTGCACCACAAACAACGGGTGCCTTTGCCAATCGCTCAAGCTTTATCGCGGTCAATTGGAACGCTGAGCCAAACAGCTTTGCGCAGCGGGCCGCCAGGCTGCAAGTGGATGTGCTGGAAGGGCTGCAACATCTGGCCTTTTCAGGCGTGGACCTTGCCCGGTTGCTGTTCGAATCCCACGGCCCGGGTCCCGTACTGCCAGTGGTGATCACCAACGGTTTTTCCTGGCCGGTCTCGGCAGTGGACAGTCCCATGCGCCTGAGTGGCGGGCTGACCCAGACGCCACAGGTGGCGATGGATATTCGCTTCTCGGCCAACGCCGAAGGCATGTTGGTGTTCGATATCGACTATGCGCGCGAAGTGCTGGCCCCGGTTGTTGTCAGCGATGTCTTGAACGCAATCGCGAAGGCGGTCAGCCAGATCACGGCAGGCGATGTTTTCGCCATTGATGCCCCGGCGATTATCGACAGGAGCCACTACCGTCTGAATGGCAATGTCACTGAGGCGTGCCGCGAGGGGTTTCTCGGGCGGATCGCGACGAATATCTTTGATCGCACCAACGCCAGAATCGCCCTCGTCAGCGGTGACAGGCAAATCAGCTATGCCGAACTCGGCGATGGCGTGTGCCGCGTCATCGCCGCATTGAAAACGCGCGGGCTTTCTCAAGGCCATGTCGTCGCCATCTGTCTGCCCCGCAGTCCGGAGCACACGATGGTGACGTTGGCCTGTGCATTGACGGGCTTGGTCTGGGTCCCCATCGACGCTTCGGCACCTGGCGAACGACGGCATTACCTGTTGGAAAACTGTCGACCCGATCTCGTGGTGATCGCTCAAGGCGAGCCTGTCGAGCACCCCGTCGCGACACCCGATGAGCTGTTGGCTGTGCCGGCACAGGTTCCGCCATCGCTGGATGACCTGTCGTTGAGCGAAGCACCCGCCTATTACCTCTATACCTCGGGCACCACCGGCAAGCCGAAGTGCGTCGTGCTGAGCAATAGAGCCACTGCCAATGTCATCGGCAGCACCCTTGAACACTGGGTCGTGACCGAGCGCGATGTGTTCATTTCCGTGACCCCGCTTCACCATGACATGTCGGTTTTCGACGTGTTGGGATGCCTGACCGCGGGGGCGACGCTGGTGCTTCCCGGCCCGGGCGAGGAAAAGGATGCTGTGCGCTGGAACCAACTGATTGCCAGGCATCAGGTGACGTTATGGTGTTCTGTGCCCGCCATTCTGGAAATGCTCCTCTCTTGCCGTGGAGCCAATGAGTTGAAGAGTCTGCGCCTGATTGCCCAGGGCGGCGACTACATCAAGCCCGCCGTCATTTCCGGGTTGCGCGAGCTGCTGCCGTCGTCACGGTTGATTTCCCTGGGTGGGCCGACGGAGACAACCATCTGGAGCATCTGGCACGAAATCGCTGCGGATGATCGTGCGGTGATCCCTTATGGAAGGCCCTTGCCCGGTAACAGCTACTTCCTCCTTGACTCACAAGGCGGGCATTGTCCGGCGGGCGTTGTAGGCCGAATTCACACGGCCGGCGTCAATCTCGCGCTGGGGTATCTGGAAAACGGCGACCTGACACAGAGCGAGTTCGTGACCGTCAGTGATGAACATGGCCAATCGGTTCGCGCCTTCCGCACCGGCGACTGTGGGCGCTACCGCCGCGATGGCACCTTGATCTTCGACAGTCGGGTAAACGGCTATGTGAAAGTTCGCGGTGTACGGGTATCGCTCCCGGACATCGAGATAGAACTGATCAATCATCCATCGGTCAGGCACGTGCTTGTCGTGGATTATGGCGAGCAGCGCCAAGGCGAGGTGTGCATCGGTGCGCTTTATGTCAGTCGCCCGGACGCTACAGAGCTGACCGCGTCCGAGTTGCGCAACTATGCCCGCCAACATCTGCCGCAATCCCATGTACCCACGCGGTTCCTGAAGGTGGATGAGTTGCCGCTGTCGCAAAACGGTAAAGCGGATCGCCATCGTGCCCGCAGCATGCTCATTGCACCGGCGAATGAAGCAGCCGAATCCCATCCTCGTCCCGCCGCCAGGATCGAGTCGACGCATAGAAGCAAGGTGCTGGATATCTACTTGAGCGTACTGGGACGGCCACTGGAGGACGGGGCAAATGACGCGGTTGATTTCATCAGTCTGGGGCTGCGTCCTCAGCATTTGAAAGCCATTTCGGCGCGGGTCCGGGAAGACTTCTCGGTGGTGCTTTCACCCGGGCAGTTACTGCGTTGTCGCAATGTACAAGACGTTGAACGACTGCTCGTGGCCGATGGTTCGCGAGCGTGTGAAACCCTCGGCCGGCCATACCGGCGAGGATATTGATATGAGCGCAGTGGAGCGCCTCAGGGCGTGCCCACTCCCACCCAAACAGCAGTGCCTGGGGAGATGGATTGGATGATGGATATACCAAACGTTGATATCGCCGGAGTTGGCATAGGGCCCTTTAATCTGGGGTTGGCCGCGTTACTGTCTACGCACTCAGGCGTGACCGGTATTTTCCTGGACCGCAAGTCGGAATTTCGCTGGCATGAAGGGCTTCTGTTGCCCGGCACAACGCTCCAGGTTCCCTTCCTGGCGGACCTGGTCACGATGGCGGACCCCACGCATCAGCTGAGTTATCTGAACTACCTGCACCACCACGATCGCCTGTACCCGTTCTATTACTATGAAAACTTTCAGGTGCCTCGCCGCGAGTATGACCATTACTGCCGCTGGGCGTCGCAGCAGCTGCCGGCCTGTCACTTCGGCGAAGACATCTGTGATGTGAGCTATGACGCGAGCGCTGACCGATTCCTGATTGAAAGCCAGTCAGTGTCAGGCTTCAAGCGGCATTACTACAGTCAGAACCTTGCGATCGGTGTGGGCACCGTACCGCTGCTGCCTCAGTGGGCCCAGGTCGAGAGCACGGCGCCGGTCTTGCATTCGGCGGAGTTCGGCAAACGGCAGGAGCAGCTGTCGAAATGCCGGCGGGTCACGGTCATAGGCTCCGGCCAGAGTGCGGCGGAGTGCGTGTTGGCATTGTTTAACGAATTGACACCCGAGCGGATCGCAGCGGGCGCGTCGATTCGGTGGATTACACGTTCGCCGGGTTTCCACCCCATGGAGTATTCGAAGCTTGGGCAGGAGTGTTTTACGCCTTCCTATATGGAGTATTTCCACAGTATTGCGAGGGAGCGGCGCCGGGAGATCGTTGCGGGGCAGGGGCTGCTGTACAAGGGCATCAGTTTTTCGACCATTGCGGACATCTACGATCTACTCTACGAGCGCTCGATTGGCGGCAGTGATCCGGGCCTGACGCTGCTTTCCAACTGCGAGGTCGAGACCGTGGAGGATATCGGCGGCACTCTTCGAATAGCCTACCGGCACCGCGAGCTGGATCAGACAAGCACCCTCGAAGCGGATGCCATTGTCGCGGCGACAGGTTACGGGCATGTCTGGCCGCAGTGGTTTGAAAGGCTCAAGGGCACCGTGCTTGAAACCGATGATCACGGCGACTGTATCGTCCAGGAGGATTTTACTGCGCGCCGCTGCGATGAAGGCGCTGGCCGTATTTTCGTGCAGAACGCGGAAATCTTCCAACATGGCGTCGGCTCTCCGGATCTGGGCATAGCTGCCATTCGCAATGCGACGATTGCCAATCAGTTGCTCGGCCGACAGCACTACCGCTTGCCCAAACGGTCATCGTTCCAACGCTACGGGATGCATGAGGCCTAGAGGTCACTGCTTGGCAGGTGCTCGTATTCGAGCATGATGCACTGGGTCTTGTTAAAGCCTTTGGCTTTACCAAGACCCTGATTGGCTGCGCTACGATTACGCGCGGATGTGATCAAGGATTACACCGGCGGCATCGGGAGTCGCGAACAACGCGAACACCTGATCAATCGTAGCGCTGAGGCGCGCCATCTGTTCTGCGCTGTAACGATCCGAGCGGTAAGTGACGACCAGGCGCAGTGAGCGTTTGCCGTCAATCAGGTTTTCCATGATTTCGAATTGAATGCCGAACATCGATTGATTCTTGTCCGGGTCAATCTGCCGATAGCGGATCGTCCCTGCGTCTGGCGTGCTCAAGGCTCCATTCAAGGCGTTATTGGCGTGAATCTGGATGTAGACGTCGAACAGCAGGCCGTCTGCAGCCGTCATGCCCAAGGAGTTTTGAATCAGCTCCATCGGCACATCGGCATAGGCCATGGAGTCATTGATCAGGTGGGTGACGTTTTCGATCAGTGCACCGACTGCTTGCTGAGGATCGAACTGCACCCGGTGCGCCACCATCGTGGTGAAGTAACCGACTGTCTCGTAAAACTCGGGGTCGGTTCGGCCGGAGGCCGACGTGCCGATCACGAGATCCTTCAAGTCACCGAGTTTATGCAGGGACAGCGCAATGGCCGTGTAAACGACGCTGAACAGAGAGGAGTTGTGCTGTCTGGCGAAGGCATAGAGGTTATCGGTCAAGCCGTGGTCAGGCTTGATTTCAAACCACTGGGCTTTCGATGAAACCTCAGCGGCAGGCACGCTGACTTGGTTGTCAGGGGAGGGCAGCACTAAGCCGCGTGTGGCATCACGCAGCATGCTCGTCCAGTAGTCGAGATGCTTCTGATTGAGGCCGGCGGCCTGTTCTCGCAAGGCGAACTCATGGAATGAACGCGCAGGCGCTTCCCAGGTGGGGGCTGCGTCGGCCGCGCGGGCGAGGTAGGCCTGGGCCAGCTCCTCCATCATGACGTTGAGCGACCATTCATCAATGGCCATGTGATGGACGAGCAAGGACAGGGTTTGGCGCTTGCGTTGCGAGTCGTAAATGAAGCGAATTCTGATCGGCAGTTCGCGGGCCAGATCGAACTGATAAGAGGCTTCGCTTTCCAGCGTTGCACCCAGGCTCTCATGGCTTGGCCAGAACCACTTGTAGTTGGACAGTTGCGCGATCGGCACAATCTGCTGATACGCCTCATTGTCCTGGAAGTGGAAGGTTGTACGCAGGCTGGCATGACGTTTCAGCAGATCGGAAAAGGCCTGCTCGAACAGCGCTTCATCCACGTTGTCGAGGAAATCCAGCGCAAAGGGCAGGTTGAAAATCGTCCCGAACGCATAGGCAACGTAGGCACGCCCGAGGGAGGCCTGGGCCAGTGCGAAAGGCGCCTTTACAATCTCTTGCGGCAGATGTGCGGAAGAAGCGGCCGCATCGTTTTGAGGAATGAGGTGCGCGCGCGATGCCAGGGCGGCTGCCGACGGGGCGCTGAAAAAGTCATTGAACCGGACTTCAATGCCATGGCTGCTCAGCAGTTTGCCAATGATACGGGTGGCCAGCAGGGAATGGCCGCCAAAATCAAAGAAGTCATCCGTAAGCAGCATGTCGGGCTCTGCCAAGGCCGTACGGAACTCGCCGAGGATAATCGTCGCGACTTCACTGCTGTTGGCCGCTGGTCGGGCCCTGGGTGCACCGGCTGTTGGCGATAGAACCTTCCCGTTTTCATCCGCCTGGCGGCGAAGCCAGGGGAGGGGGGTGTCGCTGGCTGAGAGTGGCAGTGCACTTGCCGGGTGACCTGCATAGGCGTCCAGGACCCTGCGACATAGATCATCCTCATGGCAGGTCTGGTCGAGGATCTGATGGAGCACGAACGACAGGATCACGTCGTGCCCGGTTTGAATAATCAGCGCCTTGAACGGTGGTTGGCTCTTCGCGTCCCACGGTGCCGCTTGCTGCGAGAGCAATTGATCGGTGGCTTCGGCATCGGAGTGTGAGCGAATGAGTTCAACGCAAGACTGCCAGTCATTGGCGCGTACTTTGTCCAATTCACCGTCGTCGTTGAACTGATAGCGCGCGTTCAGATCGGGCAATGTTTCGATGACGGTCTTGATCGCCAGATTCAGCTTTGGAAGATCGACATTGGCGTCGAGTCGCCAGGCGCAGAGGTGTTTGAGCATGCGTTCGGGGTATTGCTGCTGCAAGAGCCAGAAATGCTCTTCGTCACCCGTGACAGATAGTTTCGGTAACGAATCTGGATTGAGTTCCATCATGGAAATTTCCCGCCTTATCAAACTGAACAGTAAGAAGTAGAGATGGCACCGAGTGCCGACAGAACCATCCTCGGTCTGTTGTAACGCCCAGGGCTGCCAGCGCTTCCCCGGTGCGCCTGGTCGTTCCAGGCGTGATCCTTAAAGTGAATGAAGCCTGGCGTATTTTTCGCCGGCCCTGTGGGCTGAACCGGTCGATCGGATCCGTCAGCTCATTGAGGTGTGAGGACCCTCTGTGCAAGAGGAGCTACCAGCCGATCGCATTGCAGGGGCTCAATGAAGTCAGTACTATGCAAATAGTAATCATACTGATTCTCATTAGTCAAAATCTGATCGCGGATTCCATCGTCTCAGGAGAGGTGTCGTGGACAACGGAGCGTTCGCGTTTAAGCAGCAATTTGAAAAGCTATATGTCGACCACCACAGTTGGTTGTGCAGCCTGTTGCGCCGCAAGCTGGGTAACCCGGTCGACGCCGCAGATCTCGCCCACGACGTCTATCTCAATCTCATCAAGAAGGGCCGGGTCCCCTCGACCGAGGACTCTCGCTGTCATCTGACCCAAATCGCCAAAGGGATGGTGATCGACCTGTATCGCCGCCGTCATCTTGAGGCCAGCCATCTGGAGGGGCTCAAGCTGCAGGCCGAACCTCTGGCGCCTTCAGAAGAAGTGCGTGCCTTGGTGACTGAAACGCTGACTCAGATCGATGACGCGCTGCACAACAAGCCAACCAAGACCCGCCAGGCGCTACTGCTGTGCAAGCTGCATGGCATGGGCCACCGCGACATTGCCGCCGAGTTGAAGGTGTCGGTGTCTTCCGTTGAAAAGTACGTCGCCGCTGGCCTTCGAGCCTGTTACCCATTCGTACCTGGCTCCGGGTCGTGATCCGTCTCTCGGTTCCATGCTGCGCAGCAGGTTAATGGGCATTTTGATTGAGGATTTTGCGTTGCTGTTCGGAATACAAGGTGAGCAGCGCGCAAAACGCTCGAACGCAAAGGAAGTCAGGCATGCCTTCAGGCTGCCTGCAGTTGTTATTCAGGAGAGCTCATGAGTGTTAATGATGAACCCACCACCGGCTCGGTATCCCAGGTACTGAGGCCCATACGCGGGAGACTGATTGTCGCTGCTTTACTGGCCGCCATCGGGACCATGCTGACGATGGTGCCCCTGGCCGGCATCGCCCATATTGCACAGTTCGCGATTGGCCAGGCCGAGCTCGCCACGGCCTGGGGCCAGATGCAGGATCAAGTCTGGCGGGTCGTCATCATCAGCCTGGTATGCCTGTTCCTGGGTATGACGCTGATCTCGGCGGGCGAACTGGTCGCGCACCTGGCCGACAATCACATTACCGGCCATTTGCGCCTGGCGATTACCCGGCGGCTGGCCAAGGTGCCGCTGGGCTGGTTTACCAGCCGGGCGTCGGGCGAGGTCAAGCAGGCGATGCAGGATGACATCGGCACGCTGCACAGCCTGACCGCGCATTTCTTTACGACGCTGGGCCGCACCATCGGCGCGATTCTCATCTCGATCCTCTACTTGTTCGCCATGGACTGGCGCATGGCAATTGTCTCGCTCCTGCCATTCCCGCTGTTTTTCCTGTTCTTCTCCAGGGCAACCAAAGCCAGCGGGGCGAACATGCAGTCATTCGGCGCCGGCATGGCGCGCATCAACAACGCGGTGGTTGAGTTCGTCAACGGCATTCCCGTGGTCAAGGCCTTCGGCGTCGAGGGCAAGGCCCATGGCAGCTACCGCGAGGCGGTCGATGCCTTCGCTGACGCGTTCACCGAGTTCACCCGGCCTCTGGTCAGCGCGATGGCCAATGCCCACGCGATGATCGCCCCGGTGGCGGTACTCGGGGTGGTGTTGGCCTTTGGCACCTTGTTCGTGAGCCTGGGCTGGATCACTCCGGTAGAGCTATTGCCCTTCGCCCTGGTGGCGCCGGGTATTTGTGCGCCACTGTTGCTGTTGAGCTACATCACCCACGACCTGAACAATGCCACCGGCGCTGCCCGGCGCGTCCATACGCTGGTGGAAACACCCGTGCTGGAAACCTTGGCGAGCGACTCGCCGACGTTACCTGAAAATGCCGAAATTCGTGTCGAGCAACTCGGCTATACCTACGATGGGCAGAACCCGGTGCTCAAGAACCTCAGCTTCACCCTCAAGCCCGGCACTGTGACGGCGATCGTCGGTGCTTCCGGCTCCGGCAAGTCGACCCTGGCGCGCCTGCTGCTGCGCTTCTTCGACCCGAGTGAAGGGCGTATCACCCTGGGCGGCGTCGACCTCAGGCAAATCGAAAGCGCGCAGTTGTACCGGCGCATCGGCTTCGTGCTGCAGGAAGTACGCCTCATCCATGCCAGCCTGCGCGACAACATCGCCTTGGGCCGGCCCTCGGCCAGCCAGCAGGACATCGAAGACGCTGCGCGCATGGCGAACATTCACGAGCGCATCCTCGCTTTGCCGAGGGGCTACGACTCGGTGATCGGAGAAGATGTGCAGCTCTCCGGCGGCGAGTTGCAGCGTGTGAGTATTGCCCGCGCCGTGTTGCTGGATCCGCCGGTGCTGGTGCTCGATGAAGCCACGGCGGCAGCCGATGCCGAGAACGAGGTGAAGCTCCAGCAGGCGCTGTCGCGATTCGCTCAAGGTCGCACCTTGATGGTGATCGCTCACCGGCTCGATACGGTGATGCACGCCGACCAGATCATCCTGATCGACAACGGCACGATCTGCGAGCAGGGACGTCACCACGAGTTGCTCGCACGCAAAGGCCACTACGCCCGATTGTGGGCGCTGGGTGGCTACGTACAGGCCAGGGAACAGGCGGTGTCGTCATGCTGAAAACCTTTATTCAACTGCTGGGCGAAGACGCCCCGGTATTACGCCGCTATATCTGGATGGCACTGTTCTACGGCCTGCTCTGCGGACTGACGATTGTCACTCTGGTGCCGGTGCTCACCAGCCTGCTGGGCGGCGATGTGCGTGCAGCGGGGCAATGGCTGATCGTGCTGTTGATCGGCGTGGTGGTCTGCTGGGCGCTGCGGCGCACCGTGGAGAAGGCCGGTATCCGTGTAGGCATCGCCGTTCTCCAGCGGGGCCGTCATCGACTCGGCGACCATGTGGCGCGTCTGCCGGTTGGCTGGTTCACAGCACAAAACACCGCGCGGCTGAGCCATGTTGCTTCCCAGGGCATGATGGAAATGGCCCAGCTTCCCGCCCACGTATTCACGCCGCTGATCACTGGCGTGGTCACGCCCGTGGTGATCCTCGTTGCGCTGTTCGCATTGAACGGGCAAATGGGCTTGATCGCGCTGGTGACGCTGCCGATCCTGTTCGGTGTCTTTGTGCTGACCGCTCGCCTGGGCCAGCGTGCCGACCAAAGCTTCCAGCACAACGCCGCCCATACCAGCCAGCGCATGGTCGAGTTCGCCCAGGCTCAATCGGTGCTGCGCGCCTTCAACGGTGAGGACGGTGGTACGCAGTTCCTCGAGCAGGCGATCGGGCGGCAGCAGCAGTCCGCGAGGCGGCTGATTCATGTCTCGGCGATGTCGGTGGTCTTCAATGCCTGGGCCGTACAGGCCGGCTTCGCGGCCTTACTGGTGGCCGCCGCGCTATGGCTCGGTGATCAGTTGGGTGAAAGCCTGGAGGCGGGTTCGGTCATCGCCGTCATCGTGTCGTTGCTGCTGGTCAGCCGCTTCATCGATCCGCTGTTGGACGTGGCAGGGTATAGCGAGGTTCTGCGGGGCGCGCGCGGCCAGCTTGAGGCGGTGCGTGAGATCTTTGCGGTCGGGCCCTTGCCGGAGTCGCAGGCGCCACAAGCGCCGGTCGATGGATCCGTCGAGCTGCGCGACGTGAGCTTGCGCTACGCCGAGGATCAGGCCGATGTACTGCGCAATGTCAGCCTGCGTATCGAGCCGGGTAGCATGACCGCCCTGGTCGGTGCTTCCGGCTCGGGCAAGACCACCCTGGTGCGGCTGATTGCGCGTTTCTTCGATGTGAGTCAGGGCAGCGTGATGGTGGGCGGTGTGGATGTCCGGCAGATGTCCAGTGAGCAACTGGCCGGTCAGATCAGCCAGATCTTCCAGGACGCCTACCTGTTCCAGGGCAGCATCGCCGACAACATCCGCATCGGCAAACCCGATGCCAGCGATGTCCAGGTGATGGAAGCGGCGAGGCAGGCCGGCGTCGTGGAAATCATCGAGCGTCTGCCCCAAGGCCTGGATACACCCGTGGGCGAGGGCGGTGCGCGCCTTTCCGGTGGTGAGCGTCAGCGGATTTCCATCGCCCGTGCGCTGATCAAAGATGCGCCGATTCTGTTGGTCGATGAGGCCACCGCAGCGCTCGACGCCGAGAATCAGGCCGCCATCGCCGAGGCGCTGGCACGCTTGCGTGGCACCCGCACGTTGATCGTCATTGCGCACCAGCTCTCGACGGTGGCCATGGCCGACCAGATCCTGGTGCTCGATAACGGCCAGATCAGCGAGCAAGGCTCCCACTCGCAGTTGAGTGCCAAGCAAGGGCTCTACGCGCACTTTCTCGCCCAGCGCCGGGCCGCGAAGGGCTGGCGGATTGCCGGGGCGTCTGACAGTGAGGGCGGTTCTTGAGTCGTGCAGCTTTATTGATCCTGTTTGTCGTGCTCTGTGGCCTCTCCTTGATGGTGGGGGTCAAACAGGTCTCCTGGACAGGGCTTTTCACGTTCACCGGCGATGCCTGGCTGACCCTGACCGCCAGCCGCCTTCCGCGTCTGGCGGCCTTGGTGCTGACCGGGGTGGGGCTGGCCGTCTGCGGCGTCATCCTGCAGCAGATCGTGCGCAACCGGTTCGTCGAGCCGGCCACCTCCGGCGGGCTGGATGCGGCAAAGCTGGGCATTCTGATTTCACTGACGGTGGCCCCTGCCGCGGGTGCCGCCGACAGGATGCTGTTTGCCCTGGCGTTCTGCTTTGCCGCGAGCCTGCTCTATGTCGCGATCATCCGCCGCATCAAGTTCAAGAACACGGTGATGGTTCCGGTCGTGGGCCTGATGTATGGCAGCGTACTGAGCGCCATCGCCGAGTTCTACGCCTACCGCCACAACATCTTGCAGAGCATGCAGGGCTGGCTGCTCGGTGACTTCTCCAAGATCGTCCAGGGCAATTACGAGATCATCTACCTGATCCTGCCAATCGTCGTGCTCACCTATATGTTCGCGCATCGGTTTACCGTGCTCGGCATGGGCGAGGGCATGGCCAGCAGCCTGGGCTTGAACTACGCGGCCAACGCGGCACTGGGGCTGATGCTGGTGGCGGTCACTGTCTGCGCCACGGTCATTACCGTGGGGGCTATCCCCTTTGTCGGGCTGGTGATTCCCAACCTGGTGGCGCTGCACTACGGCGAGAACCTGGAGCGAACATTGCCCATCGTCGCGTTGTGCGGCGCGTCGCTGTTGTTGGCCTGCGACATCCTCGGCCGCCTGCTGATCTATCCCTTTGAAGTGCCCATCGGCCTGACCGCGGGGAGCGTAGGCGGTGTGCTGTTCCTCGTGCTGCTGATCAGGAAATACACATGAAGGGCATGGCTACCCGCTATGGCATCTGGGTGCTGGTCCTGGCCTTGGCGATCGCGTTCCTGTTGCTGGGGTCCGGCTTTGACTTCGACTACGTCATTCCCAAGCGACTCACCCGGTTGGCCGCGATGTGTATTGCCGGGGTCTGCATTGCCTTTTCTTCGGTGATTTTCCAGACCATCGCCGGCAACCGGATACTGACGCCGGCGATCATGGGTTATGAGGCGATCTACCTGCTGTTCCAGGCGCTGCTGATCCTGGTGCTGGGCACCCAGAGCCTGGTGCTGCTGGGGCGTAACGGCAACGTCCTGCTGTCGATCCTGCTGATGCTCGGCTATTCGTGGCTGATCCATCGTTGGCTGTTTCGTGACGGGCGCAACAACGTGTACCTGCTGCTCCTGCTGGGGCTGGTGCTGAGCATGGTGATGGGCACTTTTACCCAATTTATCCAGCTGAAGATCAGCCCCGGCGAATTCTCGATTTTCCAGGGCTTCAACTACGCCTCCTTCAACAAGGCGCAACCCGGGCAAGTGCTCTATTCTGGCCTGCTGGTGGCGGCGGTCTGCTTCATCGCCCAGAGAACCCTGCCGGTGCTCGATGTCCTTTCCCTGGGGCGTGACCAGGCGATTTCCCTGGGGGTCGATTACCTGCGCAGCGTGCGGCTTCAGCTCGCGCTCATTGCGATTCTGGTGGCGGTCTCCACCAGCCTCGTCGGCCCGACGGCGTTCATGGGTGTGTTCGTTGCGAACATCACCTATGCGCTTGCCCGAACCGCCCGGCACCGGGTCACGCTGCCCATGAGCTGCGCCATCGCCATCAGCATATTCATCGTCGCCCAGTACCTGGTCGAGCAGATGTTCAACTACAACACCTCCGTCAGCATTCTCATCAACCTGGTGTGTGGGGTGTATTTCCTCGCGCTGATGGTTCGAACCCGAGGCACCCCATGATCTCCCTCAGTCACGTCTACAAGGCCTATGGCAACAAGCACGTCCTTAGTGACGTCAGCGTCCGGTTCCCGCCAGGGCAGGTGACCTCGCTGATCGGCCCCAACGGGGCGGGCAAAACCACGTTGCTGATGTTGATCGCACGACTGCTGGCGCCGACCCGGGGCGACATCCTGATTGGCGGGCGCAGCATCTCGGCTGTGCCCATCCGCGACTATGCCAAGCGTGTCGCCACCTTGCGCCAGTCTCCGGACTTCAACCTGCGTCTGACCGTTGAGGAACTGGTGGCCTTCGGGCGCTTCCCCTACAGCCGCGGGGCCCTCACCGCCGAGGATCGTCAGGCCATCGACGAGGCCATCGAGTTCCTGTCGCTGCAACCGCTACGCCACGCTTACATTGACGAGCTCAGCGGCGGACAGCGGCAGATGGCCTTCCTGGCGATGACCATTGCCCAGCAAACGGATTACCTGCTGCTGGACGAGCCGCTCAACAATCTCGACATGAAGCACGCCGTACAGATCATGCGCGCCCTGCGCCGCTTGTGCGACGAACAGGGCCGCACGGTGATCCTGGTGGTGCATGACATCAACTTTGCCGCCAACTATTCCGATCATGTCGTTGCCATGAAAAACGGTGCGGTGCACTGCCGTGGCCCGGTCGCGGAGGTCGTCACCCAAACGCGCCTGCGCGATCTTTACGAACTGGATTTCGAGATCCTGCAGAGCGAGCAGGGGTTCGTCTGCAACTACTTCAACCCATCACCGTCAAGGGAACTGATATGAGCGCTGATAACGCAAAAAGAATCTGTGGGATGCTACTGGCGGTTGCCGTGGCAACTGGTCTGCAGGGATGCGATAAACCGTCGGCAGAGGCCTCTCGGCCACCCGCTGCGCAGGCAGCGCAGGCGCACTACGAGCCGGTCAAGATCGAGCATCCGCTGGGTACAACCCTGATCACCAAGCTCCCCGAGCGCGTGGTGGCCTTCGATATGAGTGAGCTCGATACACTCGATCAGTTGGGCGCGCCTGTGGTGGGTATCGCCAAGGATTATGTCGCCAGCTTCCTCGTCAAGTACCGGAACGACCCGAACATCATGGATGTGGGGTCGACGATTCAACCCAATCTTGAACGGCTGCATGCCCTCAAGCCCGACCTGATTCTGATCTCTCCACTCCAGGCGCAAAGTTACCGGGAGTTGAGCCAGATCGCTCCGACCGTCTATGACGATGTGGACCTGACCAACAAGCAGGGCAATCTCATCAACACGGCCAAGGAGCACTTGACCACCTTGGGGCGCATCCTCGGCAAGGAGGAGTTGGCCCGGCAGAAAGTCGCCGAAATGGACGCCAAGGTGGAACAGACCCGGCGCGTCACCGAGGGACGCCCCGAGAAAGCGCTGATCGTGCTGCATAACAATGGTGCCTTCACCTCCTATGGCGTGAAGTCCCGCTACGGGTTCATCTTCGACACCCTGGGCGTGAAACCGGCCAGCACCGACATCGAGGCCGGCTTGCATGGCCAGCCGATTTCCAATGAGTTTATCCAGCAGGCCGATCCCGACATCCTCTATGTGATCGACCGCACCGCGGTGATGGAGCATCGCCCGGCGCTGGATATCAACAGTCTGGATAACCCGCTGTTGCGCAAGACCAAGGCCTGGAATAACGGTCATGTGATCTTCGTCGATGCCCAGACCTGGTACCTGTGTACCGCCAGCGTGACCTGCCTGAATCACATGGCTGACGAGGTGGTTCAGGGCTACAAGGGCTGATCCGGTACTCGTACCTGTAGCACAAAGGGCTGGTGCCATTTAGGTACCGGCCCTTTTTTGTAAAAAATGCACTAATGCTAATAATTATCATTGAGGGTTTCGCGTTCTGGTTCGGAAAACCTAGTGAATACATTCCAACACTCCGAATCGTAAGGAACCCAGCATGTCGGAACGCTGTCGCCTACATCGCGCCACCCCTGATTCACAGCAGGCTGCGCAACGCCCATTTTCGTTTACCTTGAATCGCACATTCACTGCCGTACAGATGGCGCTGCTGCTGGGCCTGACCGGAGCTTCCATGGCAGTGGTCGCTGCGCAAACCCCTGAGCAGTCGACGCAGGCCCGGAAGGGCACTGGCGAAGGTAGCCTGGTACTGCCTGAAACGATGGTGGAGGGCAGTATGGACTTCGCCGGGGATCTACCACCGGCTTATGCGGGAGGGCAGGTCGCCTCCGGCAGCCGCGTCGGGCTGTTGGGCAACAAGGATTTCATGGAGACGCCGTTCAATACGATCAGCTATACGGACGAGTTCATTCAGAACCGCCAGGCGCAGGATATCGGGTCGGTAATCGGCGCGACCGACCCTTCGGTGTACGTGCCCAGCAAGCGCAGCAACTTTGAAACCTTCTTCATTCGCGGCTTTAACAGCACGGCCGATGACATCACCTTCAACGGGCTGGTTGGCATGGCGCCGAACATGCGCGGTTCCACCGAACTGGCCGAGCGTGTGGAGGTGCTCAAAGGCCCCTCCGCGCTGCTCAACGGCATGCCACCGAGCGGTACCGTGGGAGGCAGCATCAACCTGGTACCCAAGCGTGCAGGCGATGAACCGCTGGCACGTCTGACCACCACATATGAATCCCGTGGCCTGGGCGGCGTGCATGCGGACGTGGGTCAACGCTTCGGTGATCAGAAGCAGTTTGGTGTGCGCTTCAACGGTGTTTACCGTGATGGTGATACGGCGGTGGACGACCAGCAGCACAAAATGGCGCTGTCCGCCCTCGGGCTGGATTGGCGGGGTGAGCGCACTCGCCTGTCGGCCGATCTTTACAAACAACGTGAGCGCATGGATGGCGTCAACTACTTCGGTATCAGCACCATTGCCAGTGGCGTGACACACTTGCCGAGCCCCAAGAAAGGCGATAATTCGCTGGCGCCGGATTGGGCCTACACCATCAACAACACCACAACCGCGATGGTCAGGGGTGAGTACGATCTGACTGATTCGATCACTGCCTATGGGGCATGGGGGCAGCGCGATGGCGGCTATAACGCCTTGATGACGATGGATACGCTGCTCAATAACGCCGGTGACATCAGTGCTACGGCGATTCGCTCAATTAGGGATGGCACGCAAAAATCGGCTGAGGTCGGCCTGAAGGGCTACTTCCAGACTGGTCCTGTGGATCACGCCTGGACGGTAGCTGCGACCCGTTTCACCTCAGACAACAGCTTCAAGGATGGCAGGTTCCCGATTGCCGGCACCACCAACTATAACAATCTGGATTTCGGAGCCCCTCCGAATCTCAGCGGCTTTGGCGCTACCACGTCGCAAACCAAGGCCGAGTTAGGCAGTTACGCCATTGCCGATACCCTGTCCTTTGTCGAGGGTCGTGTGCAGTGGACGCTGGGGGCGCGCCGCCAGAACGTGCAAAGCACTAACTTCGGGGCTACGGGCGCCAAGACCTCGAAGTACGACGAAAGCCGTGTTTCACCCGCCACCGCGTTGATAGTCAAGGTGACTGACGAAGTCGCGGTCTACGCCAACTACATCGAAGGTTTGAGTCAAGGAACTGCGGCACCTGCCACCGCGTTGAACGCCGGCGAAATGATGCAACCGTTCCAGACCAGGCAATACGAAGTCGGTACCAAAATGGACCTGGGCAGTTTCGCCACAATCGTTAGCCTGTTCCAGATCGAGAAACCCAGCGCCTTTACCAATCCTGATACGAATATCTTCGGCGTCTACGGTGAACAGCGTAACCGTGGCGTGGAATGGTCCTTCTTCGGTGAGCTGCAACCGAGACTGCGCCTCATGGGCGGGGCTTCCTATACCCAGGCGGAGCTGACCAAGGCGGTCAATAGCAGCACCGAAGGTAAACAAGTCACGGGCGTGCCCAAGGTGATCGCCAAGCTGGGCAGCGAATACGACCTCATCAATGTTCCCGGGCTGACCCTGACCGGTAACGTCAACCATACGGGCAAGCAATTCGCCACCAACGATCATCGTGTGTCGCTGTCGCCCTACACCACGTTCGATCTCGGTGCCCGTTATGCCTTCAAGGTGGAGTCCAAGCCGGTGACGTTGCGCGCTACCGTCGAGAACGTCGCCAACAAGGCGTACTGGCTCGGCTCCTGGAGTGGCGGTGATGGCAGCGGCCTCTCCGGTGGTTTGGGCGCGCCACGCACGTTGCTGCTCTCGGGTACGGTGGATTTCTGACGGTCTATCAAGCCCAAGCAAAGGTTCTTCACGGAATTCGCCGCTGTTATCAGGGACAGGGCGGGGGATTGCCTTAATAGATTCCGGGAATCAGCCGCGACGTGCGGGCACGATAGGCCGCGTACTCGTCGCCGAAGTGCCTGCTCAACATCGCTTCTTCGGCGCGTATGCGCGCGATGAGCGGCAGGAGCATCAGCGCGGTGAGCAGCACGCCGATGACGGAGCGAAATGCCAGCGCCCATCCCAGCGAATTGATGAGAAAACCGAGGTAGCTGGGATGGCGAATGACGCTGTACACGCCATCGGTGACCAACTGATGCCCCGGCTGGATGGCGACCAGCCCGCTGAAGCGTCGACCCAGTATGAATACCGGCCAGAGTCGTAGCGCTCCACCGACGGCGAAGAGTAAGACGCCAAACCAGCGCATTGTCTCTGCGCCCAACGTCCATAGGTCCTGGCGATCGGTATAGGCCGGTAGATAGGCGCTCAGCAATCCGATCAGCGAAATGACGACAATGACCCAGCGGTTGGAGCGATCTTCGTACTCTCCGGAACTGAGATTTCCTTCGGAAAAAAGCCCCGTAACATAGAGGACGAAAAGTACCAGGGTAAGAGCGGTCAAGGCCCCGTGTGCAAAGAACGCGGCAAATCCTCCTTCGCCGAGAATGGCCAGTCCCAGGTAGGCCAGGGTTCCGACGAGTGTGACGGTGGTTAATCTAAGCGTGGGCGTCGTCATCCTGAGCTCGCTTGCTGTTTATCTATTTCCTGGCTGCGGCGCTACGCGGGGGCATTGAACACGATTGCGCTTCGCATCGAGGGTAATGACTGTTCAAGTATATCCTAGGGAACGAACCCGGTTGATCTGCAGACGAGAGCCATTCTCAGGCGGATCGCCCGTGTAACCTGCCGCCATCCATATTCACACGACGTCAGGTTCAAATACCCTTGCGTGGCCAAACACCGCGCACCGTGCAAGTATGTCTGGAGTCATCCGCGCTTGCCGGGGTGCATGCCATGGCTACCACCGAACGTTCGCCACGCCTGACCGCCAACCGTCTGCGGGCTCTGCAAAGGGAAGGTTTCGTCCTGCTGCCAGGGGTGCTCGATAGCGCGCGGATCGAAACCCTGCGCAATGCCATTGACCGCCTGAAGCCACAGCACTGGGACTACAGCGGCCTGCTCGAACACTACAAATGCGTGTTCAATCGTGATCCGCTGTGGCTGCCGTTTCTCGACTTGCCGGCAATTATCGAGCTGGCCGAAATGGCCCTTGGTGCCGATTGCCACGTGATCGGCCAGACCGCCTGGCGCTGCCATCCGGGCTTCGTTGGTGCCGCGCTGCATCTGGACTATCTGGTGATGGAACTGCCACAAAGTCTGCTGGCCGATCCCGCATTCAAGTTGCCGATGCAGATCTGCACTGCGCACCTTTACCTCGACGATATCGACGCCGATCTCTGTCCCACCCTGGTGATCCCCGGCAGCCACCGGGCCGGACGACCGCCTATCGCCGGCGAGAGCCAGTGGCAGGGCCGCCCGGCTCAGCCAGTGCTGTGCCGGGCTGGCGATGTGCTGATGTTTCGCAGTGAACTGTGGCACGCCGGCAGCAGTAACCGCACGCCAGACCGCACCCGTTACCTGTTACAGGTGCACTACGGCAGGCGAATGGTGGCGCAGAAGTTCGCGCCATACCTGCAGTGGCGCTTCAACCCTGCCGTGCTGGCCGCCGCCACGCCGCGACAACTGCGCCTGCTGGGAGAGCACCAGGAAGCCGAATACGACTGAACTGTTTGGCATCGCGAAGGCGGCGTTGAGTCGCGGGTGAAGGATTGCTCTGGTTTTCGAGGTGATTGGATAAATCAATTGTCGGCCCTGCGCACTTATGGCTTATACCTGGCGCGCATCGACAGGTCGCTCTCCATCCATCAGAAGCTGATCGGATGATGAGCGCTGTCCATGAGACCCCATGCATAAGGACTGAGTCATGAGCCAACCACAACTGACCCACGTTGATTTGTACCTGCAACGCCTGGGCTACGACGCGCCACCGCCACCGACGCTGGAAACACTGCGCGAGCTTCAGTTGCGCCACACCAGCGTTTTTCCCTTTGAAACGCTTTCTACGATGTTGCGGGTTCCGGTTCCAATCGATCTTGCGTCGGTGGAACGCAAAGTCCTGCACGAGGGGCGTGGAGGATATTGCTACGAACTCAACAACCTGTTCCTGGCGTTGCTTCAACAGCTTGGATTCCAGGCCAGAGGCATTACCGGACGCGTGGTGATGGGCGGTCCTGAAGACGCTTTGACTGCCCGCACTCATCGCTTGAGTTTGTTGACGCTGGACGGAACCCGTTATATCTCGGACGTCGGTTTCGGCGGCATGGTGCCCACGACGCCACTTCGACTGGACACTGAACAAGAGCAGGCAACACCCCATGAGCCGTACCGCATAACGCACCATGAAGGCAGTTATACCCTGCGTGCGAAGGTCGCCGGCGACTGGCGTGCCCTCTATGTATTTGATCTGCAAGCGCAGTCAGCGATCGATTACGAGGTGGGTAACTGGTACGTTTCGACTCATAAGGACTCGCCGTTTCTTGGGCAGTTGGTGGTGGCGAGGACGGGGGAAGGGCTGCGCCGTACGCTGAACAATGGCAGTTATGCCCTCCATCGTATGGGGTGTGAGAGTGAACGACGGCAGCTCACTAACGCCGATGAGATCATCGAGCTGCTACAAGGCGAGTTCGGGATACGTGTTCCGCAACATCCTGAGCTCAAGCAGATCATCGCGCGGTTAATCACCCAGACCGTATAACTCCGGGATCGACCAGCGAATGCCTGATTGAAACCTCCGCGCGCCACGGCCTTACCGGGTCAATAGCCCCCGCCACTGTGCTCGGAGCGTTCTTTGGCAGCCTGTTCCAGGCTTTCCCGACCGGCGCAGCTGATAAAACCCTTGTGGTCCACTTTGCCGGTTGCATCGAGGCTGATGTGGTAGGTCTGTTGCTGTCCGCCCTGAATGAGCAGGTAGTCGAGGCAGGCCCCGGGGTTTACCGTGCGCTTGCTCACCGATGCAGGCTGCCCCCCGATGTCGAGGACCTGCTGTTTGCTCATGCCTTCCTTGACCCGCGCGACCAACGGCTGGTCCCGGAAAATCTGCTCTTGCGGGGGGGCGCAAGCCGCCAATGCTGCCAGTACAAAAAAGGTCGCGAGTAGACGATTGGACATGACCGGGCTCCCACGTTTGCCTGGTGCGCCCAACGCCTTTGCACATCAAGGTTTGGGCGAGCGGGGTATGGATTATTAATGTAGACCGCTAAGACCCTGGCTGCTTGAACTGAGTGCGAAACCAGTCTGCGATCATGGCTTTTTCAGCGTAGAGCCGGTCACTGCTGGTGGCGCGGCCGGGACGCTGTAGGTAGAACTTGTCGCTTAGATGGGCATCGGCCTGGCGAAGCGTCTGGTCGTTTTGCTTGAGTACGTAATGCAGTTGCATGGATGGCCAGGTAATGTCGCGCATAAAGCGCACATTACTGGAATAGGTATTCCAGAGTTCATAGCGACCGGCCAGATCAATGTCGCGGACTTCGATCTGCAGCACTTGGCCCGATTGCAGATAGCGTTTGCCGAGCTGTTCAAAATAGCTGCGCAACTCTTTCATGACGAAATCGTCGGCGCCGCGCTCATAGCCTGCAACGTTGAGGCTGGCATCACGGAACGTCTCGGGATTCTTGAAGCTGACCTCGACCGAGGTCGCTGCGGCGAGCGATTGCGCCATGCTGCTCATCAGCATCAGCAGGACCGCGGTGCAAGCGCCTGTGACGCGCATAACACACCTCCTGGCGCGGCTTCAGCGAGGGCCGCCACCTTGTAACAATTTTACGCCCCGCAAGGTATTCGGCAACTTCAGCGACGGTCGGCTTTGGCGCTTTTCAGTCAACCACCGCTCAAGCTCACGGCTTTTCAGCGATCAGCAGAACTGCTGAGCCGCCCACCAGCCATCCAGCGTCTCCTGCAGCCAGTCGAAAACCTGTTCGTAGGCGTCGCTGTCATCCTGATCGCGGGGCAGGGGCGATTCCTCGGCGAAGTGGGCGTTGAGTGCCGCAACCGACTCACTGTTCCACTCTGGATGAAACTGCAAACCCACTCGCGTCGGACCGACCGAGTACATTTGCTGCGCGCACCGGGCACTGCTGGCCAGCAAGCGAGCGTCTGGAGGCAGATCGATCGCATCCTCATGCCATTCCAGCACCTTCAACACCCTGCCATCGGCAAAGGTCACTTCGGTCCAGCCCGTCTCGGTATCGGCCATCCGCCGCACATCTGCGCCAAGACCCCGCGCCAGCAGTTGCGCGCCAAGGCAAATCGCGAACACTGGCGCGTCCTGGGCGAGGCTTGCGGCCAACCATTTGCGTTCCTCGGCCAGCCATTGCGGCCCGGCGTTGGACTCGTATGGCCCACCCAAAATAATCACCGGTGCGGCGCTGATGGGCGGCAGCTCGCCGAGGTCGGCGCGATAGATGTTCAGCGTCAGCCCGCGAGCCTCGGCCCACTGGGCAATAGCGCCGGGGCCCTCGGCGGGATGGTGCTGGATCAGGCTCAATGAAGTCGGATTGTTCGACACGGCAACTCCTCAGTTTCAGTCGGTGATACGAACGTTATTTTTTTATATCTAATTGCCGTATCGGCACAATTTGCGCTGATTGCGCTTTTCTAGACTGCCGGTCACTTCGATGTTTGCCAATCGAAAAGTCCTGATAAGAACCTGCGCACCAGGAACTACAGATGAAGAAGCTAGCACTGTTCGGTGCTCCGGCTCTGTCGGTGTTGTCCCTGTCCGCCATGGCCGATGCGGTCAACCTCGATACAAGTACTCCAGGTTCGACGTAATCGGCGAGTAATCTCCCCGATCAAAAAAAGGTGGCAATCGTTAACGCGGCTGCCACCTTTTCCATGTGCTGTGAGTCGCGCCCCAAAGGAGCTGCCGAAGGCTACGATCTCCTAGTGGCCTGTGTGGCTAGTTCGTTAGCTCAAATTCGGATGCCGGCGGCCCATAGCCAAGGCGCTGTGACGAGTCATAGCCCGCTATGGCGAGGAACAGCAACGCAGGATATGGGCTGCTGGCGCCGAAG